>JAJPJY010000118.1 GCA_021323995.1 bacterium
GATAATTCTCTGATGCTCTTTTCTACTCTCCAAACCGCCTTGGGCGTTGTATTGATAAAAACTGAGGGTCCGGTGTCTAGAGAGTACCAGACCGGGATCCCTTCCTCCTCTCGGAGCCTATGAACCCTGTCCATGATCTGGATCGACAATGGGTTGACGAGGATTGTTTCCATCCTTCCAGTCATCGTGATCGCGTGCAAGTTCAGCGTGTCGACTTCAGCCAGTCTGCAAATCTCAGAGATATCTTTCCTCCCAATCGCACGTTTCATCTTTTGAAGGACGCCTTTCAGATACGCAAGCCTGGCCCGGAAGAAAGGTGACGTCAGGACATCTGCGTGGGCTTTGTCAGTTTTGATCTCAGATGGAACTGGGACGATCAAGGTTCTCAACTTGATAGAAGTCGCAGATGCGAGCTGCTCCGCGTAAGAGCGGCCTTTCCTGTTCGCGTACCAAATTGAGAATCCCCCAAAGACTCCGTACGGCGGACCCAGCTCCAAGCCTGACGACCTCAGACAACTCTCGAGGCTCAAGACTGAGCCCTAGAGCCGTCGATGTTGCGAGACCTAGAGCCGCGAAACCTGACGCGGAGAAGCCTAGACCTTTACCCTTGACCTTAGCGTTCCTCGACTCGACTCGTACACGCGTCTTATCGCCTGCGATCTCCCTGAGCTTGTCGATGACCATAATCACCCTCGCTTCCTCGCCTGTCGTTGGAACAACGCCATTGATCCGTATTCTATCTCTTGCGAGGCCGTTCCCAGCCTCCACGGTCGTAACTGTGTCTAGTGACTTCATGCAGACAGAGATGCTGTCATGATAAGGGATCCGAAGGCCGGCGTTTTTCAGGCCATGATACTTGATGAGGCCCTGGATAGCGTAGGCACGGGCTGAACATTTCAACGCGGAATTATCCTATTACTCCAGTCGCCCGGGCAACCTTCTCGGCAGCCGCTTCGGTTATCCCGTTCTCACCAAGGATCGTGTACCGCTCCGGTCTCAAACTGTGCGCCATCGTCAATGCTTTGACTACCTGCTCGGCCGAGACCTTCAGCTCCTTAGCGGTAGAAGGTGCACCTATTTCTTGGAGAAACTCTCTGATCGATTCCCAGTTGGACCCGTGAAGATACGCACACATTATCGCTCCCACGCCAGTCCTACTCCCATGCAGACTAGTCTCGCCGGCGACAGTGTCCAGTGCATGGCTGAATAGATGCTCTGCGCCACTGCAGGGCCGAGAGCTACCTGCAATGCTCATAGCGACCCCGCAACTCACAAGCGCTTCGACGACTGTGCGAACACCTTCCTTGCTACGCTCGACAATATCTTTCACATTACGCGTCACCAGCTCCGCGCTCATCAGCGCCAACTCGGCCGCATAGTCACCATAGTACTCGTTCTTCAGCTTGTGAGCAAGCTGCCAATCCTTCACCGCGCTAAACTTCGCGACAATATCTCCACATCCAGCGGCCAAAAGATCGTAAGGAGAATCTCCTATCACCCCAATATCGCCTATGATCGCTATGGGCGCCTGAGCTCGGATCGAATAGGGCTTTGGACCGCCCTTGATCGAAGCATACGGACTCGCGATCCCATCGTGACTCGCAGCGGTGGGAATACTCATGAAAGGAACCGACGCTTTCGCGGAGGCAAGCTTGCCCAGATCAATGTCCTTCCCGCCCCCGACCGCCAGCACGATGGATGGCCTCGCCTTCTTGATCGTCTCAATGATCTGATTCAGAACAGCCTCAGTCGATTCTCTGACGATGAGATGATCAACACGAAGTCCAGCTTTCGCGGCGGACTTTGCTACTCCGACCCCTGCGATAGGGTAGGTCACGGGTCCTGAGACCACTAGGGCCGTGCCGTGAAATCCTTGTTTGGTGCAGATCTCTCCTACCCGGTCGAGAATGTTGACACCGACGATGACTTCTCTTGGAAGCTGCATGTAGTGGATTGATTCTTCAGATTCCAACGTTTGATCACACCAGTAACACGATTAGGACGGCAATCAAGAACGTGACAATTTCAAGCCTGTAGAATGATTTGCCAATCTGCCGCGCGATACGACCGATGAAGCCGGTTATAGACTGGAAATTCTCAGAGCCCAACACTTGAAGTTGCAGACAGAACTTGGAAAAACCAGCTGACGATTCTTCAAGATTGCTAATTGCCTTTTGGACCGTCCGAGTTATCTGTTTCAGAAAAGTAGCGGTTGGCAAGGCAGCTCCCACCGGATAATATCCTAGTGGCGATCTCACGAGCCCGGTAACAAGGTGAGTGTCAGTCGTCATGATCTCAGCGTCGCCGACTCCCACATCTCTAATTGATTGAAGGATCTGGTCCCGAAGACCCTGCTGCATATTGTTTCCATCAATTGTGATGTAGGATGACATGTCATCTTCGGTCTTAACGACCATCACGGACAAGCCTCCCGGACCGATCCCATCCTTGAGCGTGTAAATGTCCAAGGAGTCGTATGAGGATCCGACACTGAAATGTCCCTGTGACAAATCCTTCAACCTGTCAAGCACTCTGATAGCGGCCGTGACGATTCGGTCAGCCTGCTGAGGTGTTATAGAAGTTTGACCTACGATACTGTTGTGAGCATCGACAATCAGCACCTCGAAGCCCAATCTCGACGCCTCCCGTTCGATTTCTGTTGACACCTCGGTCGGCAGATCCTCCATTTCCTTGGGCGCCAGTGTAATCGTTAGTAATGCGATATTCCCGAAAGCTTGTCCCGAAACGATTGATTCTCCTTCTTTCTCTCGAATCATCGGAGACGCTTGGCGGATCAGGTGGTCCAATGGATAGTTCTCCCTTGCAGCGAAGAGTAGTTTGTCGATGTCCCGATGTGAGACGATATTCAGCTTGTGGTTCGAGATACCGTGTGGCACTTGGACGATTCCGTGTCGTGATTCCTCCAGAGACTGTTTCAGTTCGGATGGAAGACCTCCGCTCCCCATGTCCCGATAGGGACCGGGGTGAAAGTTCGATACGACGAACGACGCTTTCGGCCTCGAATCCCCTCCAGAAAAGCTCAGAATCTTGGTCTCAATCGATCCTTCGGTTGAGAGGGGAAGGAGTCTCTCCTCAAGGGCGGTCGGAGTCTTTTGCAACCAGTGTTGAAGGAACGATCTGAAAAGGCCCATTGGGGAAGAGCCGATCTCTGATCTTCCGGACAGCTCCACTCTACGGATTATCAGGGAGACACCGAGTGCTGAGACTATTGAACATGTGATGAGGAGAGTCAGGACCCTTGGAATCACTGATTGCAGAGAGGGATTTGGTGAAAGAAATTCGCTTAGGACAAGAAAC
>JAJPJY010000027.1 GCA_021323995.1 bacterium
GCCACAGACATTCCTGTCGCGATTAGATATGCGGCAGCGCATGTCGGGCTCAGACCAATCCCGTTAGTGCAGTGAAGGACAACCTTCTTTCCCGAATCCACATTGTCTCCGATCACGCCAGAAACTACCTTGAGACGGCTTAGCGGAATAGCCTGCTTCGTCTCGTCTAGCATGGGAGTCCTCTCGTCATAAGCGATGCCAAGTTCTCTACACCATGATCTTTCTTCCGGGCTGCTGGTTAGGTCCATTATGACCAGTTCTGACCCGTGCTGACGTTTGAGCTCCATTAGGTCGTTCCTTGATGGAGAAGCGCCAATCCATAGTCTTTCAGGGATAATCTCTGTAAAGTCCAATTCATCCGCATCGTCGATTTCCATCAGTTATTAGGGTGACGCATTACGGAAGAACGTCCGATGAGATCCAAAAAGCTGAATCTTCTCGTAGGCACAGACGTCGTCGATAAGTCAAACATTGAGAAGCTCGCAAAGCTCTCAGCTGTCCATTTTCTCTCAGACATTCCAGAAGACCGGTTAGCGGGGATCTTGCCAGAGATCGACGTTCTCCTCATTTTCTCCTGGCCAAAACAGTTGACACCCGATAACCTACAGAAGATGACCCGTCTCAAGTTCGTCCAAAGCATCCTCGCAGGAGTCAATCACATTCCCTTCGCCGCTTTGAATAGGGGAGTCACAGTCAGCAGCAACGCTGGGGCCTATTCAGACGAGGTCGCTGAATATGCCTGGGCTTTGCTCCTCGCAGCGGCAAAGAGGGTTGTACAACTCGATCTCTCTTTGAAAGAGGAAAAGTGGACTCTTAGACGGACCCTCGACGAGGGAACCGAGGTCACAATTCTCGAGAATAAGGTCCTAGGAATTCTCGGATTCGGAGGAATTGGTAGCTCCGTCGCCAAAATGGCTGTTGGCTTCGCGATGAGAGCTTACGCATATTCCCGTAGACCGAAACGTGTCAAGGGAGTCAGAACCCTCAGTGGCGAGAAGGGCCTCGAGCTTCTCTTGAGAAAGTCCGACGCAGTGGTCCTTGCTCTGCCTCTGACCAACCAAACAACCAAGCTCATCAATCGAGAAAGATTATCACAGATGAAGAGCTCCGCGATCCTCGTCAACATAGCTCGTGGAGAGCTCGTGGACGAGAAAGCCCTCTACGAACACCTTGTCGCGAACCCCAGGTTCAGATACGCAACTGACGTTTGGTGGTACAAGGAGTCGCGGGAGTCGCTGAAAACAGATTATCCCTTCTTGTCTTTGCCCAACTTCATCGGGACGCCCCACGTCTCGGGACCCTCGGGCAGCGCCACGGGACGACCAGCTCGGCTAGCGGTCGAAAACACGACAAGATTTCTGAAAGGGCTCAAACCCATGAACGTGGTAGATCCGAAAGAGTACTTGACAAGTTATCCGTACTAGGCTGCACTCATCGACGTCTGTTTCAATAGTATTCGGCTAAGAGTTTCCACCGACACGTTTCCTCCAGAGACTACCAATACTACTCTCCTACCGAATTTGCTCGAAACTTGGTTGTGCATCAGAGTAGCTAGTGGGGCGCACCCTGAGGGTTCAGGAAAGATATGGGCGTCGCGAACAAGGAGGGCCATTGCGGAGAGAATATCATCATCGGAAACATTGAGCATTTCATCCACATTGTTCCGGCACGCTTCCAGTGTGAGTTCTCCGACGGTCGAAGGGATGAGGCCGTCAGCAATCGATTTCGGCGCATCGAGCTTGACTAGTTTTCCAGCTTTCAGAGACAACATCATTTTGGGCGCTCCGTTCGGCTCGACGCCGAAAACTCTTGCTGAGGGTCTCGACGACTTTACAGCGATTGCAACTCCGGATATGAGTCCCCCTCCTCCAACAGGTACAATAACAGAGTCGAAGTTGTCAAGCTGTTCAACAATCTCAAGCCCACATGTTCCCTGCCCAGCAATGACCGCCGAATCGTTGAAAGGGTGTACAAAAGCTGCTTTGGTTCTGTTCGATATCTCCATCGCCTTCGACTCTCTTTCAACATGATACTTTCCAAATCTAACGACTTGCGCCCCATATTCGGCAATCGCGTGAGCCTTCTCCTTGATCGCGTTTTCTGGGATCACAACAGTACACTCTTTTCCTAACAGGTGTGAACTGTAGGCGACGGCTAGTCCATGATTACCTGAAGATGCGGCGACTACTTTCTTGTTTGATATCTGAGACAGCTTGTTGTAAGCGCCACGGATCTTGAAGACGCGTATCGGCTGGAAACATTCCAGTTTCAAGTATACCTCAAGTCCGAATCTCTTGGACAGCGCAGGGGATTCTACCAGCGGTGTTCGAGACGCGACTCCTGATATCCGACGTGCAGCTGTTCTGATATCTTCTATGGTCGGGAGGGTTGGTGAGCTCATCAGTCTTGACTGAGGGGAGTTGCGTTCTAAAGAACTCTTTCGAGTCTGCCGGTAACTTGGAAGCGAGCATAGTTCGGAAGCTCTTTAACCTGCAAGGAGAACCCTTCCGCCGTTCCGGGAATTGCTTCCGACTGCCGGCGTCAACAGAGTCTTCGGTCTCCTTGACCTTCTGCGGGCATACAATGGGAAGACTGACGTGGCGCATCTCACGATTGACTTGAGAATTGCCCTGGACGAACTACTGCCAATAATTGACACTGCTGAATACATGGGCCTAGTCGCTGTACAGCAAGGAGACATTTCGCTTACTGACTTGGGCAAGAAGGCGCTCAATGGAAAGATTCCGGAAAGGAAGACCCTCGTTCACGACAGGTTGGTCGGCCTTGAACCATTCGCGGATATCATCCGAATAACCCATGAGAAGAAACAGCTTAGCAGATTTGAATTAGCCCGGTTTGTGAGTTCGAAGTACGGCTACACAACTGAACTTCCCACGATCGTCAACGTGATAATCAGTTGGGGAGTGTTTACTGGATTGTTCAGATATGATGGACAGTCGGAGAGCCTACTGCCTAGAGAAAATGTGCCTTAGCTGATCTTCGAAATTATCCGATCGGCATAGTCGAACATTGCAGGGTCACGCGGGTTTCGGGGCCGTTCCAAAGTTATGGGGACGTCATCGAGAATCTTGGCTGGTCTGTGGTCCAGAACGATGACTCGGTCTGCCATATAGACGGCTTCCTGAACGTTGTGGGTTACCATCACTACACAGTTTGTAGCGTAGACCGGGTCCCGCCAGATTTCCAGCACCTCACGCCTAAGATTCTCGGCGGTGAGAGCGTCGAGGCTTGAGAAAGGCTCGTCCATCAGAAGCACTTCCGGTTGAAGCGCAAGCGCGCGTGCGATTCCGACCCGCTGTTTCATCCCTCCTGAAAGTTCCTTAGGATAGGCTGTTTCGAACCCTTCCAATCCCACGTCTTGAATATACTTCTCAGCTATCCGCAATTGCTCCTGTTTCGGAATTGCTGATCCAGAGAGGGCTAATTCGACATTGCCTAGGACAGTTTTCCAGGGTATCAGAGCGAACGTTTGGAAGATGACTCCGATCTTCGGGCTCGGCGAGCTGATGGGTTGGCCGTGAAAGAGGATTTGACCCGAGGTTGGTTTGTCGAGCCCGTCAATTATTCGGAGGAGTGTGCTCTTTCCACACCCTGAGGGACCGACGATGCAGAGGAATTCCTTCTGGACGCTGAAGCTGATGTGGTTTAGGACGGTTGTATTCTTTCCCTCCCCCGGATATGCTTTTACTATTTCTCTGATCTCCAGGAGAGGCGCGTTGCTCTGACTCAAAGACTGCTACGCCTCGAATTTGTATTTGTCAGATTTTCGCAGCAGCCTTCTCCAAACTAGCCGGTTAATCGTGAGCACGGTAGCTGTCATTACCAGTAGGGCAGCGAATATTTCTACGTTGGCCAAAGCGACCAGGGCCGTGTTGGTCTCGAGGTTGGTCGCTTTGACAAGGAAAGAGCCTAACCCTTGGACATTGGCGTCAGGGCTAATGTATTCTGACACTATGAGTGCATTCCATCCGCCGCCCCATGCCTGTATACTGCCGATGAGAATCGCCGGAAATGATGCCGGAATCAGAATTTCCCTGACATATCGCCTTCCTCTAACTCCATATGCGCCAGTCGCTTCGAGAATATCGTTAGGAACGCTGTTAACAGCCCCAACGATGTTGAAGAGCAGATACCATTGCATACCTGTCAGAATTAGTATTACGGAAGCAATGTTGAGTGTTAGCCCCAAGTAAGGCGTATTCCTGAAGGGGTCTACCAGCAGAATGACGACTAGCGGAAAGAGAGCTGTGGCTGGGATCGACTGTCCGATATCGAAAATAGGTACCAGCCATCGCGTTAGTCGAGGGCTTTTGGCGATCAGAATTCCAGCTCCGAGCGTCCAGGCTAGTGCTATACAATAAGCGGTCGCCAACCGGGACACAGAAAGAATTGTGCTTAGGAAGAGTTCCAGAGCGGTTACGTTCGAGGCTAAAAGCGAAAAATTGGTTGTTATAGAATTTGCGATTGATTGAGACTTTGGTGGAACTATGATCGCGAGCACGAGAGCGATTAGACCGAGGAAGATTGCATAACTGATCAGTTTGCCCCAGAAGGGAATCCTAGTGATTCGTTCGGGAAACCGTAGTTTTTCTCTGGCGTGGAACAGTCGCCTTAGGCGAGTTATCTCGACGACTCTGTTGAAATAGGATCTTTCCGATTTTAGAAAAGATGTGACAGGTGATACGAGGCGGCCCTCGTATCTCCTCACGCCTTCCGAAAGGATGCCTCTTTGAACCTCTGTTGTAGGCGATGCGACAGTTTCATACTTGTACTTGTCCGCTCGTCTACCGAGCGGTCGCCAGACTAGTTGGTCTATCGCGAAAATTATTCCCACAAGGATGATGAGTCCAAAAAGGGCGGAAGCTAGGTCTAGGTTCGCTCCAGCTACCGCGATGTATCTGCCTATGCCTGGGAGCTTGATGTTAGATCCAGGAATGAACTCTTCGATAGGTATGAGATACCAGCCTCCTCCCCACGCCAGAATACTGCTCCAGACCAGCTCAGGATAGACTGCGGGAAGAATGATCTGGCGGAGATATCTGAGCCCTCGGACCCCATACGCACGAGATGCTTCCTTAATGTCCGTGGGAATCGCGTTCACCCCTGCAATGACTCCAAACGTGGGGGCCCATGCCATTGCTGTGAAGATCATTATGATCGACGCGAGTTCTTGGCCAAAAATCCCGGGAAACCTGTTCAAGACGAGAAGAAACACGACGGGCAGGAATCCGAGAACCGGGACCGACTGGAAAATGTCGAGTAGGGGTAACAGAACGTGGGAGGCTCGGTGGCTCATAGCGGTGGAGATTCCGTACACTAGGGCAAACACTAGGCTGAGCCCGTAGGCAATGGTCATACGAGACAGCGTTCTGACAGCGAAGTAAGGAAGGCTAGAGGTCTCATTGTTGGCAACAATAGGAGTTGCAGCTCCACTCAGAAGTATAACGGCGATCAGAAGAGACAGAGCCGTTAGACCAACTGCAACCAGGACTATCCTTGTAATTCTGATCGCTGACTTGGCCGCGGATGAAGTGGAGTAACGTTCTCTTCTGAGAGGCATTCGCGGCAGAGGTAGATCCATCCCCTGATGAATTGCAACGGACGCCAATGTCATATTATAAAAGGGCAATCAACGAGATGCAAGAGCCGGCGACGCCTCGACTCCTTTTGCGACCGATTTGTTGATAATGGGCCCTATCACGTCGCGGTTTAGCGATTTCAATGGCTGAGGCAGTCGGCCACATCGAGACAAGGCAAAGCGACATTTTCACTTCTATCGACCGCAGTAAGGACGGGTTCGTTGAGATGTTGAGAACATTGTGCCAGCAACCCAGCGTCTCTGCTCAAAACCTAGGGCTGAAGGAAACTGCGGAGCTAGTTGGGAATCTTCTCAAGGGAACTGGATTCACAGTGGAATTCTTCTCGCCCTCACAGGGCCCTCCAATAATCTTCGGCGAGATACACTCCAAGCGAGGAGGAAGGACTCTACTAGTGTACAACCATTATGATGTTCAGCCGGTGGAGCCAGTCGAATTGTGGACCCACCCTCCATTTTTCGCCGTGGTCGCGGATGGGCGAATTTATGCTCGGGGAGCCAGTGACAACAAGGGCAACATCGTATCCCGGCTGATGGCGATGAGCGCTTTCCTACAGACCAGAGGAGAGGTTCCGTGCAACATCAAGTGGGTAATTGAAGGGGAGGAGGAAATTGGAAGCCCACACTTTCAGGAATTCATTACCAAGTACAAGGATAGACTGACTGCTGACTCAGCAATTTGGGAGTTCGGGGGACTCGATCATGACGACCGGCCAATGGTCACTCTGGGCCTCAAAGGAATGCTCTACGTCGAGTTCAAAGTACAGACCGCACTGAGGGACTCGCATTCTTCCTTGGCCGCGGTTGTTGAAAACCCGGCGCTTAGGCTGGTAAGAATGCTGGACACGATTCAGGACGAGGATGGTAGAATCCTGATAGAAGGATGGTACGATGATGTCAAACCATTCACGCATGAAGAATTGGAAGTTATCAGGGCGATGCCGCTTGAAGAACACAGCATTAGGGACGAACTCGGGGTCAAACACTTTCTCTACGGGTTAACCGGATTCGAATTCAAGAAGGCATTCTATGGAAATCCTACCGCCAACATTGCGGGTCTATGGTCAGGATACACTGGACCCGGACACAAGACAGTCCTCCCCTCCGTCGCACAGGCGAAGATGGATTTCCGCCTGGTTCCAGAGCAGGACCCAGTCAAATTGGCGGGCAAACTAAGACAACACTTGGTGAGGCACGGGTTCGGCGATGTTGAAGTCAACCTTCAAGCTGAGAATCCCGCGGCCCGAACACCCATTAGTTCACCAATCGCTAAGATCGCGGCCAAGACTGGGAAAGAAGTATTCCAGAGGGAGCCTGTGACACTGGTAACCTCTGCAGCTTCGGGTCCCATGCACTTCTTTACAAACACCTTGAAGCTTCCTACTGTTGCTATTGGCTGCAATCATGCTCGGAGCAACACTCATGCGCCTGATGAGAATCAGAGGATAGACGTGTTCGTTCAGGCTAGCAAGTGGATTTCGAGAGTCATTGAAGAGTTTTCAGTCAGCTAACTATCCATAGAGGTACGTATCTCGCGGAAAGAGCGCAGATTCCTATTCCTTTGCACCGAAATCTCTGAGAAGCTGAGCCATTCTCTCATCCTTACGTTCCAAGGCAACTGCCAAGGGCAGTTTTCCTTGGTAATTCTTTGAGCTGATATCTGGCTTAGCGTTCTCCAGTAGCCATCGCGTAATCTCATAATTCCCTTTCACTATGGAATTGTGCAGGGCTAGGGTTGATCCCAGTTTTGCACCATGTTCGAATACCATTTGGACGAGTTCGAGATTCCCACTCCAGACAGCATGAGGCAGCAACGGTATTCCATGAGCAGCAGTGGCAGTAGCACTTAGAGGATCCTCTCTTAGAAAACGCTCGACCTCATCCCAGTGCCCGAGCATCGCAGCGGTGCAAGTCTCTAGCGGTGCGCCCCTGTCAACTAGAAATCTAGCAATCTGAGCGTTACCAACTTGTGCCGCAGCCTGGATGGCCGTCTCCCTATCGTTCTCGTTCCATTGATGGGAAGCGTTCAACAGTAACGGATTCTCGGCGAGCATCTTTTTGACCTTCTCGAAGTTTCCATGCCCAGCTATTACGAATTCGCGGATCTGATCGGTTGAAGGCGGCTGTTGTTGGGTCTGCATGGGCTAGCGCCTTTCGAAGTCTGACATAATGTTTCTCGGAATTGCACCGATTTTAGAGATAGATGGTGGGGCCGGTGGGATTTGAACCCACGACCTCTGGCCCCGATCTTCTCGGAGTCACCAGCGCCCCAGGGTCACCGTCCAACTATTGGACTCTGGTATCCTCTGGGCGGGGTATAATCCCCTGGACCAAGCTAGACGACGGCCCCTAAACTTACCCCGACCTCGAACTGACGCTTTAGCTCTTACGCTGAGCACTTTCATCTTTGTGCGGTTCGCGTCCTGAATCGACCGCATCGAACCACCCAGCATCTTTCTAGCTTCTGAATGGAAACAACTCTATCTGACCACAAGGACTGAACAGTTTGCGTTGCTGACGACGCCGCCGGCAACGCTGCTGAAGAGCAGTCTCTTGACCCCGCCCAAGCCTCTCGTCCCCATGATTATGAGATCGATACCATTCTTGTCTGCATACTCTCTAATCCCTTCGGCCACGGAGCCCATGTGCCTCATGACCTTCTGATTTGCCTTGAGTCCCTTCAACTCGGCGAGTGAGGCTGCATTAGAAACCAGCTTTTCTCCCTCAGTCATCTCTCTCCCCTGTATCTTTTCAACGTCGACTTCAATCGGCTCGGGTGGGAAATAAATCGAAGTCGGAATCTCCACGATATGTAGAATTGTCAATTCAGCTTTGAGCATTATCGTAAAGTCAACTCCTACCTGAAATGCTCTGTTAGAACTCTCAGAGCCATCCATGGCAACCATTACATGTTGGAATCGCCTGGTTCCGAGAACGCTCATTGTACGGGCCCCTTTAGAGGACGGTAGTTATCAGGTAGATGTTGAGGGCTATTATGAACGCCGCTGAGAGTAGGCTAAGGATAGTTGTGATTCTGCGGTTCACGAATTCACCCATCAATCCTTTGTTTCTGGTGTAGATGACCAGGGGAATCATCGGCAGAGGTATCATAAGGCTGAGGATCACTTGGCTGTAGACGAGTAACGTGAAGGGACTGAGCCCTATCAAGATGGCGATGGTTGTGGGGAACACGTTGATGACTCTTGTTACGACTCTGCGCAGAGTCTTATTCACATGAGTGCCTAGGAGTCCATCCATTATGGCTTGGCCCGCCAGCGTACCGGTGGTTGAGGATGCGAGTCCAGAGGCGAGAAGTGTGATGGCGAATGCGACTCCTGCGAGATAACCATACAGCGGCTGCAATATCGCAACGTACTGATTCACGTTGACGTTTAGGGCGGTGTGATACTGTGGATAAATTACCGCTGCTGCCGAGACAAGTATTGCCACGTTGACAAGACTCGCTATGGTGAGGGTAAGGATTACTTCTTTGAGGTGGAGGCTCCTGTGACGCCTCTTCTCATCAATGGTCCCCGTGATCAGCTTGTTCTTCGTCAGCGAGGAGTGGACGAATAGAGCGTGGGGCATCACAGTGGCTCCCACGATCCCTACAACATAAAATACGGTAAGGCTGTTTACGGAAACCGCTACCGAATGATACGCAATGTTCGATAGGCTTGGTTGAATCAGAAGGATCTGATAGAGGAAGCCTATGCCGATGATGGAGACCATTACCATGAAAAAGTATTCTATGATTCGGAAACGCTCTTTGGTCAAGGCGAGCAGGATGATGACATCCAACGCGCCCAAAACGGCCGCATAGAGGAGAGGGATCTGGAAGAGGATGTTGAGGGCTATGACCGTGCCTAGATACTCTGCCAGGTCAGTTGCCGCTGCTGCGGATTCTGCGGCTAGCCAGTAGGGGACCGTAAACCTCCGCGACTTGAGAGATGCCTTTACTAGTTCAGGCAGTCCCTTTCCGGTGGCAATACCAAGTTTCCCAGAGAGGTATTGGAGGATCATGGCCATGAGGTTTGCTAGCCATACTGCCCAGAGAAGATCATAGGCAAAGTATTGGCCGCTCTGAATATCAGTGCCGTAGTTCCCTGGGTCCATGTAGGCCATACTAACGATTAACGAGGGTCCGAGGTAGAGGAATAGACTGCGTAGCGATAGTCGTCTGATCCCCCTGAGCGTAATTTCTTCAGGAGATCTCAATACTCGATGAGCGGCGTAGCGTAGCCTGGATCCCAAATCGGCTACACCCAAGGAGATCGTCCGTCAATTATATGATGTTTAGATTGGCTATATAAAGTTCGAGTGACCGAACAAAGTTCGAGAAAGCTAAGAAGTTAGGCTCCGAATCGAACCGCACGGCGCGAGGGGGCGGGGTTGCGGCAAAAGGATTGGAAGGGGCGCCGAAAACCTTTCGTCTTTGGGGTTGACTTCAGAGAGACCTCGAGACCCAGCCTCGGCCAACAAAGTTTGGACTGCTAGGAGCTAGAAATCGGATTCGCAGATTTGACCTGGCGTGCTACACGAGACTGATTTTTCTACTCGACCTGTAAGTTGAGAGTCCGCCGAGTCCGCTTGTTAGAAGCAGTACCGCAATCGGAAGGACAGGGACGATCAGAAGGGTAGATACGATTCTGTCAGTTGGGATGCTCACAATTCCGTTGTAAACGATTGAGAAGTGGAGAGGGAGCGACGTTAAGTCGTTCGCTTTGGCCGCATTTGCAATGCCACTCGCGTAGTATATTCCAATAATGAATGTGCCTAATGCACCAAGAATATTGATAGTGCCACCGGGTGCTGTGTAGGCAGCGAACATTAGTCCGCTCCCTAGCAAAGTGAAGAAAGCGAGGGCGACTTGTAGAAGCATCAAACTCTGAGATTGAGATGAGGTTACATTTACGGCACTGGGCAAGTTGTACGCAAAAAGCCCCCATCCCAACGAGAGAAAGCTGGTAAACACTCCCAGACCGCCCGACAGCATGGCCCGAGCGTGGGTCCCATGTTGCATGACGTTCTGGACACTAAGGCTTGACATCTTTCTCCTAGCCGCGAATACACAGCGTTCCAGCTGATAAATCTACCAATTGATCGGGTGAATCCCGCCTAAATTGACGCTAGTTTGGGCGGATAGTCCGACCATTTGACGTTGTCGAAAACTCAGGGTTTTCGCGTAATTATCTACGAATTCGAACGGAGTGATTCGAGAAGCTCGCCTAGGGTCATCTTCTGATTTTTGGCGTATTTGAGCAGGACTTTCTGCACCCCGGTTGAGTATTGCACGGCCTTTTTTGGCCGATCGACCACAGATTCAGGCAATTTCCAAGAGGCAGCAAGCCTCCTAAGAACATACTTTCGAACTACCCCAGTGCCGATAAGTCGTAACTTTAGTGAAATAGGAATGCTCAGTGCGTAATTGACGAGTGGAAGATAGGCGAATGGACATTCGAGTTCGAGCCGATGACAGACAGCTAGCTTGTCTCCAGGCTCAAAGTCGTTAGTCGATGCGGCCAGTACGCTCCTTAAGACTTCCTTCCTAGCGTCTGGAAAGTGGCGTTTCAAGGCTAACTCCTCAAACCTGTGGTATCCCGCGAATAGTTCGTCACTCAGTTGGCCAACCAGAAGGTGCCGGATTCCCATCTCCTCCGCTACTTCGCACACGAAGAAGAGCGGGACCGAATGGCCTACCAATGTGGAATCAGCACTCTCGACAGTCTCAACGACCTCTCCGAGGCGATCTATAATCTCTGATTGTGAGAGTTCTCGGACAGTAATTTCAAGCCCAAGTTCCTTTGCTACTCGTTGGGCGTGTTCTAGCTCGGCCTGACCCTTCAGCCCTACAGCGATTAACTCGGGTCGCAACTCGTTCTCTTTTGCGGCGTAGGCCATCAGTGTGCTATCTAGTCCACCGGAAAATGCCGCGGCATAGTCTTCCGGAGGTTTTTCAGCCAAAGATTCTAGGAGAAGTTGGCCAACTCTAGCTGCCGCGCCATCCTCAGTGACTTTCAATTCTTTAGAGCTTGACAGCGGGTCTTTTGCGAGAACCGTCGCTTGATTGTTTGACACTGCAATCAGGTGGCCTGGAGCAAGAGCCTTCGGGTTCCGGATGCCTATTCCGTATAGGCCTGCTTTGAGACTCGCGAATGCTAATGCTCCTTGCCAGTCTCGGCCGTAGTAGAGGGGTTTCAGCCCAAGAATGTCTCTGGCGGCCAAGAGCTTTCCCCTGGAGATTGCGAGTAGGGAGAATCCTCCGGGTTCTCGAATCGATTCCAAAAATGCTTCTTTTCCCCCTTCTCCACCAATCTCTTCAAGCTCCAGTGTGGCTGGGAGTGTTCCGTCCAAAGCGAAACTAGTTCTCTGGACGTTAATTTTCGAAGACTGTTCGAGTTGATGGGAGCATGATCCTAGCGCGATTGACTCGTGTTCCCCGTAGATCGCCATTGATTGAATCAAGGGTCCCCGGGTCTTCATGGCGTTGAGAACCAAGTCCAGCTTGGAAGCTACCTTACCCGCATCAGGTCCGATGATCCCTGCTATTCCGGTCAAGACCGGTGGAAGTGCTCGTAGCTGTTTAATATCAAGACGCTGCTATGTTTCGTTGATTTCGGTTGCCCATCCTTCCGATCGATACTGGGAGATACGGGAGTCCCGAGATGAGACGGATCTTTGACGAGGAGAGCAAGCTCCGAAAGTGGCTCGACGTAGAAGCCGCGGTTGCGGAAGCCCGGGCTGCTGTCGGGGACGTTCCAAAAGAGGCTGCGGAGGAGATAGCGAGGAATGCTAACACGAAGGCAGTTACATTGTCCCGGACGAAGGAGATTGAGAAAGAAACGCATCATGATCTGATGTCAATGGTCATGGCCCTGTCGGAAGCGTGCCAGGGTGAGGGCAAGAAGTACGTACACTACGGCTTAACTAGCATGGACGTGGAGGACACAACCACTGGTCTTCAGTTCAAGGAAGCCTTCGGTATCATTCAGAAGGAGCTTGACGACCTAGAGACGATTCTCGCCTCATTGGTTCGAAAGTATCGAGGACTAATCATGGTTGCACGGACCCACGGCAGACACGCCGGAGTGATTACTTTTGGACTGAAGCTGGCAGTATGGCTCTCTGAGATAAAACGGCAGAAAAAGCGTCTCAAACAAGTCCGCGAACGAGCCGAGGTCGGAAAGATCCTTGGCATCGTTGGAACTGGAGCTGGACTTGGAAAAAACGCTTTGAAAATTCAGGACAAGGCGCTTGCGAGTCTGGGCCTGAAGCCTGCTGGCCTAGTGACCCAGGTAATTCAGCGGGACATCCACGCCGAAGTCGTTTCGTATCTCGCTCTTCTTGGGTCCAGCTTGGACAA
>JAJPJY010000171.1 GCA_021323995.1 bacterium
CCGACGAGTTGTATGCTGGGCTGGTAGTTGGTGTCGATCTCAGCGCTCGTACTGTCCACATGGATTATCGTCTTGTCGTTGTGAGGATTCCAGAATGACGGAGCGTACTCGACTAGGTCATAACCTACTGCGAGGACGAGGTCTGCGAGTTCGAAGGCTCTACTAACGAGCTCCTGTGAGGGCAGTCCGATCGCGTAGAGGCTCAGCGGATTATCGTCTGGAAGGGCACCCTTACCCATGAAAGTGTGAGCTACAGGAATCTTCGCTTCCGCCAGAAATTCGCGGAATGCTCCGGTGGATCCCGCGCGAATGATTCCATTGCCGGCGAGGATGAGAGGGGCTTTTGACTTGTTGATGAGTTGGGCGGCCTGCTGTATCTGACTCGTAGTTGGACGAGCCTGCTCGGGACCCGCAATCTTTGGAATCGGCTTATTGCGGGTGGCCTGGTCGGCAATGTCTTCTGGGATTTCCAAGTGGCACGACCCAGGCTTCTCCGCAGCGGAGGTTCTGAAAGCCTTCCTCACCGCCTCAGGAATCGTTTCCGCCTTGAATAGCCGCGTATTCCATTTAGTGATCGGGCGGAGAATGCTTACGACGTCAACATACTGATGGTACTCTTTATGAAAATATTCCAAAGCAGCCTGGCCAGTCAACGCGATTAGAGGTGCCCTGTCTACGTTGGCATCTGCAATTCCCGTAGCAAGGTTGGTTGCACCAGGACCTAGAGTTGCAGCGCATATTCCGGGTCGACCTGTTAGACGTCCGTAGACCCCGGCCATGAAGGCCGCCGCCTGTTCATGTCTAACAGTAATCAGTTTGATCTTGTTAGATCGGCCGAGAGAGTCGGTAAGCGCGAGGGTTTCTTCGCCCGGAACTTGGAAAACGAATTCTGCATCCTCATTCTCGAGACATTCCACGAGGAGATCAGAGCCGGTCAAGAATAGACGTCGAGTCCATTGGAAGTCCCTTGACGTATTTAGAACATTGAGGCAAATAGACCATGACCCCTTCTGTGAAAGAGTCGTTCACATAGTTTTAGAAGGAGTTCTATAGGGCCAGGTCACGGAACCATCATGACCCAGCAGGCTAGTGTGAAGCACTCACGCAATCTCGCGGAACAGTATGCACTGCTCAGAAAAACACTCGCGCACTATCTTCTCCTCCAGGTAGGTACGTTCGTCTCCGCATTCGGGTATGACGCGATTGGACCAGCAATGGAGATTCTGACGAATAAGAAGGCTGAATTGAAGGTCCAGGAAATTCGCAAGAGAAGCAACGATGGCGCAAACGCGGCGGCGGAGGCTCTCGGAGACAGCTTGGCCGAGAGTATGGGTGAAACGTTTCGAAGCGATTATGACATTGAGACTGGGAACGGATTCAAAACTGTCAATCTACGCGTGTGCGGATGCATAGAGTCCGTGACGGCACAGGCGGAGGATTACGGGCTCACGCAGACACAGGCAAGGTCGATATTCTGTGGAACCTGTATGAGTAGCTACAAGAAGGCGGCGGAAGGGTTAGGACTGGGTTTCAAGGGAAGACTCAGGGGCGAGCATGGCTGCAGCATGGGTTTCTCATCGGGACAGTCAAATTCGAATGCTCTGAAATCTGGTGGACCATAGGTTCATCTTCTTACCATAATTGGAATAATTCAGACGCCCAAAAAACGGGGGAGGTTTTATCGTCCTTTTTCGACCCGAATTTTTTTAGAAGGTAAGAGAGTATGCTCTGCCCTTGATGGGGTGCTAGTTGGTCAAGAGACGTTTTGAGGTGTTGTGGCCTTCGAGAGCGTTGACTATCCTAACGACGACTTTGATTGTTGGTGCCAGCGCGACGAGAAGGAAGATTAGTGGATAGGCCCACGGGGCGCTTGCAAAGAAGGTAATCACTAGTGGTTTGGAAACGGTGTATAGGATTAGCAGGGCCGCCATTTGGAAGAGGTAGCCTAGCAACGGTGTCCAAGTCTTGTAGCCCTTGTAGGTCTCTCCGAGAGAGTCAGAGAGTTGGGTTCCGAATTTGAGGACAATGCCCGCGACGACTAGCCCGATGGTGAAGATGACCATGCTGGCAATTGTGATAGTCGTGGTTGGGATGAACTGAGTTATGCCCGGAAATCCGAGGACCGCCGCTTGTATCACGACTAGCACGATGATTCCAGCGAGCAACCGTACGAGGGGAGGCATTATTGGTCGAAAATCGTCCATCATGCTTGATTGCTTCGACATCACGACCACTTTTTCCAAGAGATACTCCTGCAGTTGAGAAGTTACTCTTGGCGGAACCTGTTGGCGTTGGGTCTCTGTTACACTATCTTGTTTAGCCTTGTCCCTTTAGTGACAAGGTCAGAAAGGGACAGAGAATGGTCGAGATGAAGATCTATCTTTCGGACAATCTGAACGAAAGGTTCAGGAAGACTGCAATGAACGTGTATGGTTATGGGCGCGGCTCTTTGAGCAAAGCGGCCGAGGAGGCACTCACAAAATGGTGCATGGAACACAACGAATCGCCCAGACAGGCTAACAGTCCGGAAGTCGAGACCGGGCAAATTGAGAAAAAAGAGTCCAGAGTCAATCCTGATGAACGCCAATCAGGCGCAGAAAAGCCAGCCGCTATTGTTGAGAATGATCCTTCTAACTCTGCAACAGAAACCTTAGAGGAGCTTAAGAAAGCACTGAGGCCAAGTAGTTAGAATATGTCTAATAGTCCGTGGCGGCTATTCTTCCTAGGTTAGAAGTCCATGGGAGAGTCTCTTACAGTCGATGGAGTAATGAATGCGCTTCGTGGCTGCTACGATCCCGAGATACCGGTGAACATAGTCGACCTCGGACTAGTGTACGGCGTCGAAATAGAGGTTGACAGTGTCAAGGTCAAAATGACTTTGACCACCGTTGGCTGTCCGGCCCATGCATATCTTATGCATCAGGTTCAGACCGAAATCGAGAAGATCCCAGGTGTGAAGAAGGCTGAGGTTGAGATTGTCTGGGACCCTCCCTGGACCCCTGATAAAATGAACCCCGAAGCGAAAAAGCGCTTGGAGGCAGGGCAGGAACAGGTCACGATCGAGTTCAACCCAGCGACATTCAAACCTCAGAAGAGGGGGCACATCGCAAAGAACCCAGATGGAAAGATCGTCCTCATCAACGAGACCAACGCACGATACCTTGGAAGCGACGACATTTCAAACCTATGGGAGAAAAGCAATGGAGAGAGGACCTTGGACGAGATTATCGTCGAGATCGCCAACGAGAAAAAGCTGGCACCCCCTGAGATTCGAACAGAGGTTCTAGAAGCCGCTACCCAGCTCATAACCATCGGCCTCCTCCGACCAGACGAAGCGATCGTTCTGCCTCTCCATCAGTAGGTCCCGAAAGGATTTCAATAGTTCAGCAGCGATGTCTTACAGGATTGTACGGTAGATCAGCGGTCTATTACGACAGCATCTACGGTTTCAAGAACTACCGAAGGGAGAGTGAGAAGCTTCACACTCTCATCGAGCGTCACAAGAAGGCGCCCGGCGACACTCTTCTTGACGTAGCGTGCGGAACGGGGAACCACGTTACGTATCTTAAGCGATGGTACGGCGTTGAAGGGCTAGACGTCAATCCTGCGATGTTACGGCAGGCGAGAAAGAAGCATCCAGGAATAATCTTTCGGCAGGGCGACATGTGCAAATTTCATCTTGCCAATCAGTTTGATGTTATCACGTGTCTCTTCAGTGCAATCGGACATGTCAAGACTGAGACTAGGATGCGACAGGCTGTCGGGCGAATGGCTCGGCACCTCAAGCCAGGAGGATTGCTCGTCCTCGAACCTTGGATTACCCCGGATCGATGGACCGTCGGCCATCTGTCGGCTAACCTTGTCGATCAGCCTGATCTAAAGCTAGCTCGGCTCAGTGTAAGCAAACGCAGGGCAAATCTCTCAATCAACGATGAGCATCATCTGGTGTCCTCCACTAAAGGAATTGAGTATTTTGTGGAACGTCTTGAGATGGGGCTGTTTACCAGACACGATTATCAGGACGCGTTCAAAGACGCCGGATTAGGGGTCAGCTATGACACCGAGGGTCTGATTGGTCGTGGCCTATACTTCGGGTCAAAACCAGTTTAATGAGCATCGATTTTCTACCATTTCTACTCTGCAAGGTAGCTACCATTTTACCTCCTATGAGTATCGACGCTTCCAATGACCACCCTAGGAGATTCTGATGGCGTTTCTTCTGCTTTCCTGTCCGCATTTCTTATAGCCTGGGATAGCAGAGGCTATTCTATGAGCAGTGTGTTAGAAGTAAAGATGGTCAACGAAGGAAACAACGTCAAACTGGTCGTTCCTCGATCGTACTTCCAACAGTTAGGCTTTGAGAAGGGAGATACCCTCCTCGTTACTCTCGAGGAAGAGCGCGCCAAATCTCGAAGGAAGCACGCAAAGCCTCGCTCTCAAAGACAGCATCGCCACAATTAGCACCGACTAGCCCTCCGCTTCATTTACCGCAACACCATACTCTGCTTTACTTGAGCGGCCAGCGAAACTCGCAGCGATTGGCTAAGACCTCTTAAGAGTACTTTCAATTCGCCCATTTTGGGACCTAATTCGCTCAAAGTGGAGTAAATCAAAGTATAATTCCCATTATGATTTCGTCGTGATGTCTTCCATCTTCTCCAAGGTAATTTTCTCTTTTCAAACCTTCGCGTCGAAAACCGACTTTCTCGTATAACTTGATAGCACGATGGTTGTCCGCTACAACCGTCAACTCAACCCGGTGCAAATGCTGTTCCCTCGCAATTCTGATACCTTCCCTCATTAGCGCAGCTCCTAATCCTACGTTCTGATGGCTTTGATGTATAGATAGATGAATAGATCGCCCATTTCGCGAAATCTGGGGCCAGGACCCTTGGATATCTGGAGATGTCCC
>JAJPJY010000091.1 GCA_021323995.1 bacterium
CGGCGCACACGAATTCCTCCCTGTTGACGTCTACGTCCCAGGATGCCCTCCCAGGCCAGAAGCGCTAGAGCACGGAATCATCATGCTTCAGGAAAAGATTCGAAAATCGAAGGTGTACCCTGAGGGATGAGCCTCGCACACGAAAGGGAAGATAGTCTAGTCAAGACTCTCAAGGAAAGCTTCCCATCTGACATTAAAGAGGCAACAGTTGTCCGACGTTCAAGGATTAACCTTGTAGTGGCACCGGACAAGATCGCCGATATCGCAGTCTTCCTACGAGACAAGCTCGGCTATGACCATCCTAGCGGCGTCTCAGCAGTCGACTACAACAGGGAAGGACGGTTCGAAATCGTATACCATCTGTCCTCGATCAAGACCCGAGACCAGCAGGATATCGTGATCAATCTGAAAGAATCCGTGCCGCGGAACAGTCCCAAAGCCGTCTCGCTCGTCAGTGTCTGGCCGGGAGTAGAGAACTACGAGAGAGAATCGATAGAGATGTTCGGCATACAGTTCGAAGGTCATCCACGGCCAGAGAAACTTTTCCTCAACGACAACTGGGACGGCCCCCCTCCAATGCGCAAAGAAGTCAGGTTCCCCACGGACTAAGACCTATGACAACAACTGAAAAGCCTGCAGACACAACTGGAATGCAGGCTATGAGCCCGACCGAGCCGGGGGCTCAAACGATGACGCTCAGTGTAGGTCCGCAACATTCCGGCTCGGGACATATGAGGCTCATAGTCGAGCTGGACGGGGACATCATAGTCAGTGCCATGCCTGACCCGGGGTATGTTCACAGGGGCATCGAGAAGATCATAGAACTCCGAAACATCATCCGAAGCATTCCAGTGATCGAACGGCCCTCCATAATCGACGCTTCCAACTTGAATCATGCATGGGTAAAGGCCATCGAGGAGCTTCAGGGAGTTGAACCCCCGGCTCGCGGCCAATATCTCAGATGTTTGATCAACGAGATGAACAGGATAATGAGTCACCTCTACTGGCTCTCAATCTACGGAGTTTTCCTCGGCCACACAACAATGTTCATGTGGCCCCTAGGCGATAGAGAACTCTTCATCGATCTCGCCGAGAGCTTGACCGGCGCCCGAATTACATACTCATACCTCGTCCCAGGAGGAGTGAGGCGAGACCTTCCGAAGGGCTTCGCCGAAGAGGCGATCAAGAGAACGAAATATTTTGAAAAACGCCTAGACGAATATGAGAACATATTCTTCAAGAATCCACTATTCACGTCACGAGCCAAAGGTATAGGCATACTCACCAGAGAGAGAGCTATCGCCCTAGGCTCAACAGGCCCAACGCTGAGAGGCTCAGGGATAGACAGAGACCTCAGAAAAGACGAGCCCTATGCGGCCTACGGAGAACTAGACTTCAAAGTCCACACTCGTCCAGGCGGCGACTCGTACTCGCGCGCCATGGTTCACATGGACGAGATGCGCGAAAGCAGCCAGCTGATCCGGCAGATACTGGAGAAACTGCCGTCGGGACCGGTTAGACGAAAAGCACCGATTGTCGTCCCGCGAGGCGAGACCTATGCTAGGGTCGAGTCCGCACGTGGAGAATGCAGCTTTTACATGATCGGAGAAGGCGGCGACAAGCCCTACCGGGCCCGATACATTACCGGGTCCTATCGAAACCTAGCCGCCATTCCGGAAGTGTTGAAGGGAGTCCGCCTCGCTGACATGCCCACCTCATGGTGGAGCATAGACTACTGGCCCGTAGAGGCTGACAGGTAGAAAGTCATGGCACCGATCGTAGGCAAGTTCAAAGCAGCTGTCAACAGCTGGGTGGCATACTCCGCGGGACTGAGGCACCTATTCCACAAGCCATACACGCTAAGATTCCCTGAGCAAAGATATGCAGTAGAAGCTGGCTTCCGAGGACGACATCTGCTGCATCTTGACCGATGCACTGGATGCGGGATCTGCGCCTGGATCTGTCCAGAAAAATGCATCACCATAGTACAGCGGGGCGACCGGTGGTTCCCACAATACTTCTACGGAAGATGTTGCTTCTGCCACTTTTGCACCGACTACTGTCCAGAGTTTGCCTTGGAGGAGACGGTCGAATACGACATCGCTGAATACACCAGAGAGCTGCTCGTATGGTCACCTGAAAGACTGGCTAAGCCGCCCGCAAAGAAAGACAACAAGTATGTCTTCAGCGTCAATGGTTCAAGAGGAGCGTCGCAAGTCCCGGAGCAGGGGCATTAACCAGCATGACTCAAACAGCCACTCCACCACAGACCCTGAAGCCTAGCGCTGAGGGCGAAGGGTGGAAGGCTCGCCCGATCAAGCTGAAGATCTTTGGAAATCTAATCGCCGAAGTTGTTCACAAAGGCATCTGCATGTACTGCGGTGCCTGCATAGCATCATGCCCCATCGACATCCTGTTCCACAGCGAAAACGAGGAACCGATCATGCGAGGCACATGCGCAGCCTGCCAAGTCTGCTACTACAGCTGCCCACGGATCGAATTACCAGTCGCAGAGATCGAACGCCGAGTCTTCGGCAGAGAGCGAACAAGTGAAGAGACAATCCTCGGAATACACCTCGGATCATACTCAGTCCGCGCCAAGGACCCAGAAATTCTGAAAAACGCGCAAGACGGAGGCGCCGTCAGCGCCCTCATGCTGTACGCGTTGGACCAGAAGATCATAGACTACGCCCTCGTATCAGGATTCACATCCCTGCAACCCTGGAAACCCGGCCCAATGGTGGCCCGGACAAAACAAGAACTGGTGGAAAACGCGGGATCACAATACACACCCGGCGGGCAAGTCGGCGGACTAGCAGAGATCGCCGTTCCAAACCGGTCCGTAGTCGACTTCCAGGAGGAACGAATGGCACTAGTCGGACTTCCTTGCGAACTCCAAGGCTTTTGGAGAATGAACTCCCACTGGATAGCAGCTCCCAAAATCGGGCGAAATCTCGTTTTCACAATCGGACTATTCTGCTCGAAAGTCTTTGACTACCAGAAGATGATGGTCGACTATGTTCAAGGTGAAAGAGGCATCGATCTTAGGACTGTCACAAAGGTCAACATAAAGAAAAACCGGATGCTCATCTACACAGGTGACAGGCTGGCAATCGACGAACCCGTGGAGGTCATCGCGCACGCGGCCCGGGAAGAATGCAACATCTGTGTAGACTATTCAGCAGAACTTGCGGACATAGCTGTTGGAGCTATAGGGTCCGCTTCCGGATGGAGCACGGTCCTAACGCGTACTCCTCGAGGCGAGGATATCCTAAACGGCGCCGTAGACGCGGGCTACATAGAGATGAAGCGGCTTGACCCACTCGGAAAGGGAATGAAATTTTTGGAGACTCTGTGCGAGAGAAAGCGACTCCGAGACCCATCAGCCTACATCCGACACAACTCTGCCTTTCCAAGACCGGAGCCCAAACTCATGCCCCTCCAAGTGCCCACAAAATAGTCTGTCCGATCGAAGTCTCACTGTACAGAGTCTTTCCGAGAAGCCCCGATTGTCTCGACCAGACTGGACAATGGATCGATCGTCCGTTGTCCATGCCGCCGACCAAACGCTCGCGGCGGAACGAGCATCTGTAAGAGATGTCTGAGTGAGTCTCTCGACTCGTTCTCAGAAGAGAGGGCCACTGATTCTTCGCGGGACTCTACCTCCGCGACTATCGGCTGCGGTGAGAGTCCTCCTTCGTGAGATGGGCTTCCAACGAAATGCTCAGCCATGAGGGCTTGGGGGGCTTCCAGTCCACAACTTGGACAAGATAACGTGACTATTTGCCGTCCAGCTGTCGACATTGAAGCTTCAACGATTATGTCGGAGGATATTCTTTCGGACGTCGGATGTCTAGGGCGCAGTCTTTTCGATCTGACGTGTTGAGTCTTAGCTCGTCTCGAGGATCTCCTAGATTTTGAAGGGGTCGACCTGACATTGCGCAAGCGCTTTGGCTGCGGGGTTTTCCTTCCCGAGCGTTTTACGATCAGGAGGCTGCAGCTTGCCCCTGCCAATACACCGAACAAGAACTCGACTATGATTATGTCCATGGCGCCTTCTTCCTAGCTCAATGGGACGTCCAGGCAATTCTCTTGGGCGCACTCATCACAGACGATCCTGCCGAAGGAGGTTTTATGGACATCGTCGAGGCTGAGTATTTCTCTGCCACAGTCGCTGCAGATAACCACGCACTGGCTCATTCGCCGAGACCCTTGATAATCATAGGAACTCACAATGATGATTCCCCGCTTGTTACCAATCCCGATGAATCGCGGTAACAGTTGTCTTAAATACCGTGGAAAACCGCGTGGCAAAACCCGCCTGACCCTTTCTAACTTACCGTTAGTGAGCTAGATGGTCTGGGAACCAAGACGGAATACGTTCTCATCGCTCTTCCAAATATGGGGCGGTTCTACATTGCACTAGAACGAGAGAATAAGTTTGGATAAAGTAACGCACTCCACTTGTCCACGATGTGGCCAACAACAAATGAACGTTTACTATTCAGATTCGACTGACAATCGAGTAGGTGCTTGGTGCGAAAATTGCAACATGAAAGGCTACTACCACGGCGACGAGCTCATTGCAATAAACTCGTGAAAATTCGATGACCGCCGGACTCATTCGGGCGGAGAAGCTCCTTCAGGAATGTTGACCGTCATCTCGCCCTCTACCAGTTTACGTTGAAGACGGGCTGTGAACAGTTCAAGGTCCACCTCAAGATCCTCTAGTCGTTTCACTGACTCTGCTACAAGTGTAGGCTTGACGTTTTGGCCTCCGATCCGCCCGTACGCAACGGCTTCGAACGGTAACTTTTCGCCTTTGTAGACGGCATACCCTGTTAGGAAGTTTGCGACTCCTCCTCCCACGCCGCTCGCTTCGTCCATTGCGTCTACGAACACGTCCATCTCGTACTCCAGAGTCGCATCTTCGGCTCTTCTGAATGGATTGGTCGTTTTGCTCAATGTTCTATCCATAAGCCGGCATGTCGAGAGGGTGCCATTGTCGCTCAATCATCCCCTTGATCTTTTGCCTAGCAAACCATCCCGCCACAATGTCCGCAACCAAAAGGACCGCCAATGCATAGTCTGCCGGCGCGAAACCGCTGGAGAATCGAGCAAGCGCATAAGCAGCTAGACCGAGTGCCGCCACGGCCGCGCCGAGTATCGGAGCCCAGATTCTCCTCTTTGAGAGGAAGTATGTGCCAGCACCAGTACCCACAGCCACTAGGACAAATATGGTCCTAACCGTGATCGCCATGCTAGATGGAACTCCTGGAGCATAGATTGCTAGAACAACCGCCCATATGGCAGAGGCTATCAGAAGAATGCTAGTTACGTTCAGAAGGTTGTAACGTGACGGTTCGATTACCGTTGCGGAAAGTGGTGGAGTGTATGAGAAGGGTTTGCCCAGTGCTTGGTACGCGTTTGTAGTGGTAATGTGAGGTTTGCCTGATTCGACGTCAACCGCCGAGTTGACGAATTTCTCGATAAGGATTAGTCTATGTTGCCCGATACTGTTTGCCGGTCCCGATTGCAAATTGTAATCAGGTCCAACCGTCAGTTCTACCTTGGTATCAGGGGTACATGAATGGGCTATTGTCATTCCGGGCCCTGTCTGGGTTAATGTCCAGTTGGACCCCTTGTCTCGCGTGCAAATTAGTGCGGCCCACTTTGTATCTGCCACTATTTTTGGCAGACCGACCTCTGGCGCTAGGTCTGTCATCCCGTATCTCTTGTCCTCACAAAAGAGTTGATTGCAGGACCGACAACGCCACACATCCACCGCTCCCATTACGTAACTGTCATGGATCAGGTTGACGACGCCATAATACACGACGTCGTGCTGATGTGCCTGCAAGACGCTAATCTAGATCCGAAAGACGCGTTGGCCTAGAAAAGGCTTGGTGTCCACTGAATTATTATGGAAAGGAACTTTCTTCTACCCATTTAACGACCGGACTAGGGGCCAACATGCTCGAGATCAGGCTAATCCGAGAATCTCCAGATCGAGTGAAAAAGAACCTCGAACACAGAGGCATGACCGAGAAGATTCAGGATGTAAATCTGCTCATTCAACTCGACGCAGAATGGAGAAAGGGATTGGCTGAAGTCGAACGCTATCGAAGACGGCGAAACGAAGTTACCCAAGCTATAGCCGAAGCACGAAAGAAGGGAAACGATTCTTCTCAGCTTATGAAAGAGGCCGAGACAATTCCAAGTCAGATTAAGAGTCTCGAAGAGAAAGTTGACAGCTACGCAAAGCAGGCAGAGCATATTCTTCTCAACCTTCCAAACATCGTGCACGAGTCCGTTCCAGTAGGCAAGGACGAGAATGACAACGTCGAGGTCAGAAAATGGGGAGCTATCCCAAACTTCCCATTCAAGACCTTGGACCACATAGACCTAGGACTCAAACATGCCCTGATTGACGTCGAGAAAGCAGGCAAAGTCGCGGGAGCACGCTTCTACTATCTACAGAAAGATCTTGTTAGGCTGAATTATGCAATCATCCAATACGGGCTCGATTTCATACTGAAGAAAAACTATGAGCTGTTCCAGCCCCCCTACCTATTGCATCGAGACGTCGTGGCGGGAGCAGTCGCATTGGCCGATTTCGAAGACGTGATCTACAAAGTTGAAGGAGAAGATCTATACCTGTTGGCCACTTCTGAACACGCCCTATTAGCATTCCACGCAGACGAAATCTTGGACGGAGGGAAGCTTCCACTCCGATACGCGGGTATCAGCCCATGTTTCAGAAAGGAGGCCGGGGCCCATGGGAGAGACACGAAGGGTATATTTCGAGTCCACCAGTTCGAAAAGGTCGAGCAGTTCATTTACTCTCCGCCGGAAGAATCCTGGAACCTACACGAGGAGCTGCTTCGGAACTTGGAAGAGTTCTGGCAGAGCCTAAAGATACCATACCGGATCGTAAACGTATGCACCGGAGACCTGGGAACAGTAGCCGCGAAAAAATACGATCTCGAAGCCTGGCTCCCAGCCCAGGGAAAATACAGAGAAATGGCCTCCTGTAGTAACTGCACCAGCTACCAAGCAGTCAGGTCAAAGATTCGATACCGGGAGAAACCAAACGAACCAACAAAGTATCTACACACACTAAACAGTACATTAGTTGCAACCGAACGAGCGATCGTGGCAATTCTCGAAAACTTCCAGAGACCCGACGGTACCATCACCATTCCTCACGTCCTGGGAAAGTATATCGGCGGACAAGAGATTATTCCAGAGCAACGACCAGAGGTCATCGTAAGGAATCCGTCACCTGAAACAACTCGGCCGGGAGCCGTCGGCCTAGAAAAATCCAAACGATAAACCGATCAAGTACAATATCAAGGCTGCTGCCAAGCCGATCCCCAGCGTCTCTAGCCCCGTCTTCCAGAACTTTCTTCCCACCACATGGCCTCTCCAAGCTCCCACCGAAAATAGAAAGATTGGAGATAGGAGACTCGCGCCGATCAGCGAGTCTACCTTAGTCCGAAGCAGAAGGAACGGTCCAAGAGGGATAAGAGCGCCGGCTAGAAACGAGAGACCGATTACGACTCCCGCCTTAATCGGATTAGGTATCCTTGCACGATGAACATGCAGCTCATGCATCAAAATGTCCTCGAGGAACTTGGCCTTGTTGGAGGCTATCTTTTCGACGACGCTACCAGCCTGGTCACGCGTTAGACCTTTAGCGATGTAGAACTCTCTCAACTCATTCTTCTCCTCCTCCGGCTCCTCTTCTATCTCCCCCGCCTCTCTCTTCGCATCTGCCTGATACAGCTCATACTCAGAACGTCCCGCGATGATGCCCGCGAAGAACATGCTGATCGACCCGGCAAGCATCGAGGCAACGCCCGCGATCCTTATGATATCTAGGTTAGATGTCGCCGCCGCGAATCCACTGAGAAAGGCAAGATTCGTGACGAGACCATCAGACACTCCAAGCGAGGAGCTTCCTATGTAGGTCCTGGCTCGTATGTGCTTGTGAATCTCCCTTGGCAGCTGCTTCATCTCAGGCACGGTCTTGGCTACACGCAGTGTGCACGTGGTTGTTATTCAGTCTGACCTGACAAGTGTAAGAAACTAAAGGGAAGCAAACGGAATCTTCGCCTAGGACCATTGGATTTCCTCTCCTTCTGAGTCAACCAAAGGTAAATTCTGACTGAGGTTTTGACGGGAACTTATTGTTGGCATGAAAAAGATGATCGCGGACCCGATTTATAGGTGAACCTCGAAGATTTCCCGAAAATGATACCTCGAAAGGACTAAACAGCTAAATAACCGGCGAGCTTAACAAACATCCATACCGTGCCCACCGCGAGGATAGTATTTAATTCGCAATATACGCGGTGGGGTATCCTAACCCCAGTGAACAAGAGTGGCCAAGACTGCGATCCTTGTTGACAATGCGTACTTGGAAAAAGCCGCTATTCTCTACAATGCTTATCCAGTCGATATGACCAAGCTTCCCCAAGTAGTCCTCGCCAAGGATGACGAGCACTTCAAGACATATGTCTTCGATGCCCTACCATACCTTCCAAAAGAAAACGCCACGCCAGATCAAAAGGAGAAGCATGCAAAGAAGTCGAGATACCTTGATGCTCTACAGTACAAGGAGCGGCTTACTGTCGAACAGGGACATGTCACAGGAAAGGGAAGGCAGTGTCCTAAGTGTGGAACGAAGACGCTAGTACCGGTCCAGAAAGGAGTGGATGTTCGAATTGCAGTCAGGATGGGGTCCTTGGCGCGGGGTGGAATGGAAAAGATCGCTCTAATTGCCGGGGACGCAGATTTGGTTCCTGCGGTCGAAGATGTGGGGGTGACAAATACGATAGTCAAACTCGTCTATGCAAGAGTGCATGAGGTAAACACGAGTCCTCGACTAATCATGGCATGTCCCGAGAAGCATCAATTGACCCCCCAGGATTTGCAGTTCCTGAAGCTAACATAGATCGGGTACAGTCGATATTTCTCTAAGACGCGACAGCCCCTTCCTGTCTTGCCACCTGAGATTTGTGTGCAAGTCCTTCTCGACCGCGACAGACGGAGAAGACTTGAGCGATTTACCAAGATGCACGAAGTCGAAACCATTCTTAAGAATGCGGCCAAGAATCGCAATCTGATAGATCGTCGTGGACTCGAACAAGTCCTGTCCCATCTCGTGAACCAAGATGTGTGGGCAAGGCATGAGAAAGGAGAAACTCTCAAAGAAATAGCCGAAGACTATGGAGTCACATTTCAAGCGATTTGGTGGAGAGTTTGTAGATGGCAGGAGGCTCTCTATATCAAGGAATATTCTGAGGAACCACCTCCGGAAAGCTTCTACGGACCAACCGAGAAAATGGTCCGGCGGATCAAGGACATGGGACCTTGATCGACCTCCAACGCTGGACACTCGAACAATTCTGTCGAAGGCATGAGATAGATGTAGCAGAGATAGACAGCACGCTCACCTACAGTGAAAACATCAAGCATCTCTGGGATGTTGTCGGACGACCCCTCGATTCCGTCAATCCTGGAACAGAGACTTCAGCCAAAGCAGACCTAATGAGTCGAGTAGTATGGGAAGGCCATGCTACCATCTACTGGCAATTACTGAAGGACTTGACCGAGATCATCAAGGGTCGCCGGGCTAATGATGTCCAGACCCGTCATCAGATTGGGGTTCGAATCAACTACGCGAGAGCTCAAATCTTCGAAGGTGGAGAATTTTCCGATGAGCATGGTTGGAGCGGTGCTTTGGGCGTTATGATGGAAACCCTCGCTAAGAAGCTGGATGTTGGAGTCAGCACGCTTTACCAGTCAGCGGATTTTGCTCAAAGGTTCCCGGATTGGGATGGGTTCGCGAGTGCGAAGTTCGAGGTTCCGGGGAAGAAGCGATTCAAGACCGGAGGTCATGATATAATCATAAAGTCCGGAAACGACCTGAAATGGACAACAGTCCTCCGGCATGTCCTATATCCGGGCAAGAGACCCCCAGAAGCGCCTCCTGTCAATCCCGTCTGCTGGTATGATGAAAGCGGGCTCTGGGATTGGGTAGATTCTGGATGCGAAGGTGAGGTGAAGACTCGCACGATCAAGATGTGCGAAGAGCATTGGGAGGAATTCAATATCTGGAAGGAGCTACGAGAGATGAAAGGGCCCCCCTACGCTCCTCCGCCTGACTGGTTCAAACACTCCGAAACGAGACAAACGAAGATCGAAGGTTGACCGAACAAGTAACTCCAGATTTGCTTTGAGGGAAACAACCCTCGATTGACCCGAACACATCAAAATCGACCAATCTTTCACTCTTCAGATATCGGCGGGTGATGGACAAACATCTCAAGATCGACTTTCAGAATCACGAAAAAATCCCCGATGCGATTAGTAATGCTACCGAATATTTTTCTCACTTGTGCGTTCGTCGCCAGATATCTACGGGTAGCGTACTAACATCTTTGGATTGAAAGTCACTCCGGGTGCCTATAAAGAATGCCCGCCCTATCTCTTAGAGACGAAATGATCTCAACACCAGATGTCTATTGCGAAGTTTGCAAAGGGGAACATCATCCCCCAGCTTGCCGGAGGTGAGTTAGTATGGTATGTGAGCATAAGGAAATCGTTCTTCGAAGTCTCCAGCGGCGCTATCCAGATCGCTACTACGAATATGACCCCGAATCCAAGCAGTACATTTTCCAAAATGAAGCATACGATGACGACCACGAGCAAATCTGGTTGTGCACTGAATGCGATGCGGAGCTGAAGGCAGACGATATTGTCGTAGATAGCAACAGCGACTATTGACCCTTAGCAGAGGTTGAGAATAGGTGATATCTGGCGATAGTTTTAGACTGCCGATCATAGGATATGGTAGAGAGATACCTCCCTTAACTGCCTCTCTATGCTTGGTAGGGTTCTCTATAGTCAACCTCGGGGCGGAGTGCTAAAGTTGGTTGCGCCTCTTCCCCGAGGGCGGCGGGAGCGGAATAAGCAGTTAGGCGACTTTCTGGAAGATGTAACCGAGTACGCTCTGTGGGCTCTTAGAGGCATTGAGATCGTCATTCAGCATGAGCGGTTCCGAGACCCAGACCCAACAGTGCAGGAGCATTCCCACTATCCTTTGTCAAAACTGATGCCAGATTTCCGTATCATTCTTCGGGACCTAACCTTTGTCGAGGCGGAGAACAAGAACCTCAACACCCACCAAGACTCCGCGTGGATAGAGGAAAATATTCTGAACAAGAGTTGGAGCCCGAATAGTCGGCGGGTCATAATCACTCCCAAACTATCGAATCTCAACATGCCCGCGAGAAAGCTGTTATCTGAGTACCATATAATCGAAACCGTCGAACAGGTTCAATCTTCCGACGATATCGAGGCGATAAAGCTCCTCATCCGAAACCTCGGAGACTTGTTCAAAGGAATCATGGTATACAATCGACAAGGGCACATCTTACCGCCTAAGGTTCTGCCTTTCGGAAATCAGCCTTGGAGGCGGTAAAGCGGTAATGACCAGTGACCGAAACAGCCCAACCTCCCGCTGACGATCTCAGCGGAGAAGATAATCAGATTCAGCCCAAATGCGGCTGTCAAAGGATAGAACTTGCTCCGGGAGTTATCCAGAAGGTACTATGCCCGCTTCACCAGCTTCTAAAGGCCAAGAAAGATGCCCGCGAGATTCGGAGAATCTACCACAGGGTCGAGGAACGAAGCGCTTACCAGCTTAGAAAGACCGACATACCAAAAACCGAACAAGAAGTCGAAACCAGCCAGCGAGAAAGTGCAGGCGGGGAAGAGAAGTCGAGTCTCGGTCGCATAAGGGATGATGGGCTCGATAGAGTGGTTCAAGTTGTCCAGAAAGACGCTACTGAGGAATCTCAAGAACAAGGTCTCTCAGAAGGTGTCCGGGATGCTTATGGTCGAGAATTAGTACCAACCGGGAGCGAGGTAGGGCAATCTTCCAGTGCGGGAGACGCTCAAAGGAAGGAGTCTTCGTTCATACGAGCACAGATGAAACTCGGTAAAAAGCTGAAGCTGGATAAGAGTAAGCTAACTATCGGTCTCAAGCGATGCGAGGCCGTCGAGGAAAACGGTACTAACTGCCCCGACCTCTTAGAAGGAGTCAGTATCCGAGAATCTACCTTGTTAGACGGTCGGAAAGCGTACCTTTGTCGTCGCCACCGATATCTGCTCAACCTTGAGTTGAACCGTCGCCGACGGAAGAAAGGACGGTATACGGCGATAATATCGGGACAGAAACCACCTAACTGATGCCATAGTACCGCCTTGACGACGGAGCCCCCTATAGTGAGAGCGAGAGAACATGGATAAGCTCGAAAAAGCATTCTTGACAAAGTGCGACCAGTTTGTGGAAGAGAATACCCGCTACCTGAAGGAACATGGTATCGAACTGCTCGCCTCAAGTGAGATTATTTCGGACGGAAAACGGTTCATGGTATACCGGGAAGGACCTCGTAACCGAACTCTTACGCCTATGTAAGAGCATATCGGAGCTTGTCGAAGAGCGACAGCGAGAAGCGGATCTTTCCGACTGGGTCGCTAATCTCTCCAAGAACTCATACTACATCAAGTGATTTTATGCCACTTCATCCAGCAGTGAAAGAATACCTTAGTCGCCCTCATCCGCCCCAAGCAAATTCCGATACTGGGGCTGGAATGACCGCCGCCGTCGTTGAGCGGTTTTGGGCCAATCAAGATCAAATTCAGAAGCGCGTCGAAAAATCCTCGACCCGCCATGAAACAACCGACGCGGTTCCAACCGCAGGTAGTCAAGAATGACAGACGCATTTGAAACATTCGTAGGAGGCGTGCTCGGTAAACGAGCAACGAAAGTCCTCCGATACCCACAAGATTATCCCAGCACCATTGTTAGGATATTTCTTCAAGACAATCCGCCCGATAGCGCGGAAATGAACTTCCTTAGAGAACACTTCGAGGAAGCTCGAAAGAACCCAGAGATACGCCGCCTCATCCAGCGAAATAACGAGACCCGCGATCCTGAGGAATATTTTGCAGGACTTGAACGAGTTTTCAAGGCCGAAAAGTCTCAGATAGGGGTTATAGCAGAGCGACCAGAGATCAACCCCAAGTTCTCATTCAGACAAGATGTCCAGAGGTACCCGTGTGGTCACGAGACTACAGGTCGAGTCTATCAACCGTATCGACAGGATGGAAAGACTTTCGTTCAATGTCCGCTCGATGGGAAGGAATGGGAAGTCAAAATTATTCTGGGTAAGCAAGTCAAAGATTCGCCGACCCTAAGCTCACCTTCCGATAACGCGCTCAATGACAAGGAACTATTGGCTCACGGTGGCCAATGGGATGCCGGACACGAAAGAAAGGAGAAGAAATAACCATGGGAATCCTACAGAAAGCAGTCAACAAACAGTTCTCGAAAACCTCTCTTCCTACCTTGGATAAATCTGAGGCGGCAGAGATGAACACGATAGCAGATATTCTATCCAACCCGACCCTAACACCGGTCCAGAAGGCGGACTTACTCTCTAAGATGAGTACCTTCGTTCGCGGCAAGAACTCTAAGGTTCTCGCTGATTGTTTCAAATGCGAACAGCCGGATACTGGGCAATCAACCGAGACTGATCAAGCGACGAATTTGTTCCCCGCAACCGGTTTAGGCTCTCAAGGTCCGAGTGGTCAAGGTCAACCGGGTTCTCAGATTACTTCAAGGCGCATGACAACCGTCCGCGAGGAATCATACTTACCGGTCCAAAATCCTCAGGCAGGCGGGCAAGTTTCAGCAGAGCAAGGACAGTTACAGCCCCCGCCCCAAACGGCGGCTGGACGATCTGCCCTCGCCCAGCGTCAAGCTATGAAGCCCCGAGAGGATGAAGATAACGCCAATCCCGAGTTTCAGTATGATGGTCAAACTAATCCCCCGGCCCGCATAGCGGCAACTCCCGGTCAGAGTGGTTCCAGCCAAGTATATCGGGATAGAGAAATAGCTCACAGGCGGCTCAAGGCGAGAGAACATCCAGCTCTCATTCCGCTAAAACATCGTTCTGAGGAGTTCGGTCATTCCGCGTCTATCGGTTTCCGAAAATCGTTCATGACCTCCACGAGTGGCGACAGCTATCGAGTCGATAGCATCTACAAAGGCTCAGACGGCAAATCGTGGTACTTAGAAGGAATCGCAAGCGACGGGTTGGTCGATCTCGAAAATGATCGCATGACACCTAATGCGCTCAAAGCGATGGAGGAAGCACTCAATCGCGGTGTGAATGTCTTCGTAGACCACGATCATACAGTTAGCAATCTAATCGGAACGACCGTGAAAGGTGAGCTTAGGGGTAATCAGCTCAGAGCAGTAGTCAAACTCGAAGACCCGGATTACAATCCATTAGTTAGATCGATTCTTTCAAAGGTCGATGCGGGAGCCCGTCTTGGGTTCTCGATTGGCGGCGACTTGACAGAGAGCCGCCCCGGATGGGACGGGTCTAAATCAGTTCGCGATATCGACGGCGTAAATCTCATGGAGCTAAGCGTCGTGGGATTACCCGCAAACCCCAGATCATTCGTGACTGGGTCTTCCTACAAGGGAGCATAAGAAACATGTCAACACAAGAAGACTATCAAGCGATGCAAGCCCTACACGAATTAGTTTATGGGCTCGCTAAAAGAAACATCAAAAGTGCCGCGGACTTTTCCGCGTTCACGAAAGAATTCGACTCTATTGTCAGTCAGGTTTTCCAGCCCCAAGGTGGGAGCGAAAATTTTACCAATCTGAGAACTCCTGGAACTGGTCCTGGCAAGGTCCCTGCCTCGCCGGGTCATAGCGGCGACTACGATAAGCCTGCAAAGCCTATCGACGGACCGAACAAATCCGCTTGGGATAAGACTGGATTCTACGATTCCTCCGGTGAGAAAACTGGTTCAGGTTATGTGACTGAGGAAGGTCGCGAGCGATATGGAAGTACTGCGGCTGGTGGAACAGGTGAAAGTGTCGCCAGAACCGGAACTGGTTACTCTAACCCTTACCATCCACAGGAAGGAACTGACAAGTATCCGAGCAAGACTGGTTTCACATCTGACCCTACGATTAGAGCAGGTCCCGGAGAGTCAGGCAACTACGGCGAATCTGCTAAGATCATAACATCTCAGAGCCCCACTCAAACTGGCATTCCTACCTACGGTCCCAACCAGTCCGCAAGTCTCGCACGGAAATCGAGATACACCGCTTCAGAAGCTGTCCACGCTATTCCGATGCCCGACGGTACTCTCCCAGGAACAGAAGCGACTCGCTACCAGTATAAGGAAAAGTCAGCATCCCTATTCCCGACCTCACAAGAGTCGATTGATACCAAAGGGGCAATCAGTTCCAACACGGCTCAAGGTGAATTATGGCAAGCTCGGAAAGCTTTCTTCGAAAAAGACGAGTCGGCTGGTAAGAACGCCACTGCTTTAGTTAAGTCGATGACTCGAGTAGCTTTTCGTGGAACAGGTGACGATAGCCCTGTCGCGCTTGAACGGCTACGAAAATCAATACTAATGGAGGAAGAAATGGAGGAGACTGAAGAAATCGGTTCTCCTGCCGCCTCACAAGCCGCTCACGACTTGCTTCTACCCAAAAAGGAAGAGGAGGAAGATGAGTCAAGGAAGCTTGAGGAAGCCGCTAAGAGTGCTGACAGCAACGCTTCCAGATTCGAAACCATGGCAAAGGATGTAACCGTAGACTTTACCGATAGGGCGAGGGCGACCGAATACGCCAAGAACTATCGCCAGACCGCTATGAAACTCCGACGCAAAGCTCGGAGATTCGGTGTAGGGAAATCTGATATTATCTAAGCGATGTCCCGAATAACCATCCTCGCGGCGATAGTCAAGAATAAGATGGTTACCGAGGTACTATCGAGAAGCGATAACCCGAAGTGCCCGGTAAAAGAATGCCAAGGCAAGATCGTGGAGTTAGAGGCGGAACCGACTGACCTCGGGCAACATCAGTTCGAGTGCTTCAAGTGCCACAAGTTATTCTTTGGAATGTCCGCTGAATCGGTCTCCAAGAATATCAAAGTCTCCGGTAGAGAGTTATCGATGTGGCGGGTTCGAGTCAAGTCTCAAGGCTACAAGGGATTCGACCGCCTGAAACTCACTACTGATGAAACCCGGATGGTTCAAGAGATCAAAGCCGGAAGGGCTTTCTTAGCATAGATAGAGTCACGGGAATCTTTCGGTAGTAATGCCGAGAGTCGGTTTTCAGCTATTTGCTTCCCGAGTTCGCTTCCCGAGACACACATGTCTATCCCTCCAAGAAGACAAACCGACAGCTCAGAGCCGGGTTGTAGCTCCGAGCATCTTCCTAATAGCCCGTTAACCAGAGCAACGGTTTAGCTTTCACCGGCCTTCCCAGGAAAGATCGCTCGATGCTTATCCGTCGAGTGCTGGGTTTTGCGATGAAGGTTTCGGGCTTAATCGTTATGTTGTGAAAAAATGGTAACTTCAGGTGCATTAGGCGACTATCCGCAACCGAAACGCGGGATAGATCCCAAAGAGGCGGCAGAATATCGACCTCCAGAATATTCCACCCCCGCGGAGTATTATGCTCTAAGGCGGAAGCTCGAAGAAGAAACTCATCCATGCGCGGAATGTAAGAAGCCGTGCCGGATCAAGTTCGATAAGTGTTATGATTGCTCAGGAGGAAGGAAACGGTTTGGGTCATCGTCGAAGTTTCGCAAGTAGAATATCCAACCAGATTGAATGGGGCGACAATCGAGAAGTTACTGTTTGCCGAAAGTGTGGCAGGATAACTTACTCAACTAATGCGAGGATTTGCTGGTACTGCTATTCCGGTGCTCGCGCACCAGAGACATACCACGATCCGAAGACTCTCAGAGTGCTTCCATAATGACTGAGCTGACCAAGAAGATTTGGCGATATTATCCCTCTACTGAGCGACTGGTAATACGAGAGCCGAAACGATCTAAGAATGGACGGTTCACCAAATGAGCTACGCTTATTCCTATCTTCCTACGGGTCAAGATAAGCTACCGCCTCGAAGTTATCATAAGTGGAATATGGATGTCAAGCTACCTCAAGGCGGTCAGTGGATTAACCCAGAAGTACCAACTCAATTCGTTGTCGAGAAATGTACCGATTGCGGTCTTAGGATAGTATTCTGCCTCGGTCAAAACGAACAGTACTTCTTCCCAAATAACTCAAAGTGCTCAATGTCTTACTCCTCGAGGAAATCTTTGGTGCCAAGGCTGAAGAATCGTCGAAGTCGGAAGTTAGAGGAGATGTACCGCTAATCCCGATAGCGCACGATGTACTGATGCACCAAGATAATCAGAGAGAGCTAATCGAGCGCAAGGTCAATACGATCTATCAGCCGGTTGAATGGAACCCACAAGCGCATCCGAGAAAGGAATACAAGCCCACTTCAGGTAAGTTCAAGGAAGACGATTCGTTTACCCGAGAGCAAGCGCAGTTAGGTGGTATAGCGCGGTGGGCAAATCGTCAAAGATCCGCAGAGGAAATGAAAGGCTATCTGTCTCGAAAAGCCCGCCGAGACCGCAAGAAAGGCAAGTAGTGATAGAGAGTAATCTAAAGAGCAATCTACGAGGCTACATGCCGGATAAGATATCTAACCTCGTATTCGCTCCATCGTAGCCCCTAAGAGTTCGTCAAATGCTCTACCGTTGCCTTAGAGAGATATGTGGGCTGATTCTCGGGCCTATCAAGCGGGCTTCGTTTCAATATGATGATTTAGACTGACTGAGCTGGTACGATTTTAGTGGGGTTTCAGGAGTCCCAGATTCCTTCGGTGGAATCCTCTCCCTCTCCGGACGGATTTGGAGACTGTATCGTACAATCTACTTGGAAGCGAGACTTTGATCAATCAAGCACTCATTCAATGGGCAGAGAACAAGTACAAAGTCAAATCCCCCAGAATAATTTACTCAAGACACTTTCCTCTTCCTGGGGCGGACTCTGCTTACTGTTCAGGAGAAGGAGAGACCCCCAGTCATGAACCGGTTATTATGATCTGGAAGGGCGCACAGAATCCAGAGTTCCTATACTTGCACGAGCTTCAACATCATATCAGACGGGAGCTTGAGAAAAGAGAAAGTCCTGATTTGAAGGAAAGGTGGGCCGATTACTTGGCGAAATGCGACTTGGTCGAATATCACTTTCGCGAGCAATTAGCCGACCTCAAGCCTCTCGTTTCTGTCTTGGGCTGAGTAGATCCAGTTTGACCTAAGTCTAAGGACCCCCTTTCTTAGTATCGACGCGGTTATGGTTCTTCGCGATTGACCTTTGCGGCCACTGAAAGACCAATCGTCATCGTCAAGTTCCGCGCTGAGGACCTCATCGATCTGTGTCGGAAAACGATCTTCTACTGGTTGCGTCTCCATATCAATCCGATAAACAAAGACCACCAACCAGCCCTTTTCGGGATTATGCCCTTGCCAACCTCCTCTCTGTTTGGATGCTTTGACCTCCAAACCTTGACCACGCAAGACTTGATCACTTGGATACTTGCCCTTTGGTATTAGGTCCGGGTATCCTCCAATCTTTCTGTTGCGTGTTAGTTGCACTGAATGGTCAGCCAGGTTCTTGACGATAATTTCGCTTAGGAATCCAGCAAACGCGTTGCCTAACATCATTTCTTCGAGCCGTGGCTGTCCCTTACTCACGAGGAAAGAGTTCATTCCGTATAGAAGATCGTGAGTCGCCTCAATCGTCAGCCTGACATTGTCTATCGTCAGACTATGAGGCAACACCGCTCTTGGATTGAATGAACCTCTGACTGTGGCCTTTTCGATGTACTTTGGCAATCAGTTTGGCGGACAAATCCGACACTTTTAAGGAGAGCGGACCTCAGAGATAATTCGATGCCGTCTTGCGCGGATCAAGTTGAGGGGAGATTATGACATTCGACCTCTACTTGGCTGACTGCATGGAATGGCTGAAACATTCTCCAAAAAATTCCTTTCACGCTGTCATCACCGACCCCCCTTATGGCATGGTCGAGTATAGCGAAAAGGAGTTGAAGAAGCTCAAGAAGGGTCGCGGAGGAATCTGGCGCATTCCTCCCTCCATTGGAGGGAGCCAACGGAAACCGCTTCCCCGATTCACTGTCCTCTCAAAGGATGAAATTGCTGATCTGAGGATGTTCTTTCAAGAATGGGGCGACACGCTCTGCCCGACTTTGGTTCCAGGTGCGCATGTGTTCATTGCGTCGAACCCGTTGTTGCTAAGCACAATCTCTTCCGCGATGATCGAGGCAGACTTCGAGTTTCGTGGAATAGTTGTGCGCCTCGTTCGGACTTTGAAAGGAGGCTTCAGACCTAAATTGGCGGAAGAAGAATTCAAGGAAGTCTCGTCAATGCCGCGTTCCGGATGGGAACCTTGGGCCATTTTGCGAAAACCCTTCTCGGGGCGACTGTCTGAAAACCTAAAGAAATGGGGAACTGGCGGTCTCAGAAGAAACCCAGACGGGAATCCGTTCACTGATGTAATATTGAGTACAAGGACCCCTCAGGAAGAACGAAGAATCGCTCCTCATCCATCGCTAAAGCCTCAAAGTCTTATGCGACGGTTAGTCTGGGCCGCTCTCCCTCTTGGTAAAGGGAAAATCTTAGATCCTTTCTGCGGTGCGGGTTCAACTTTAGCCGCGGCTGAGGCAATCGGATACGATAGTGTTGGACTCGAAATCTACCCAGAATATTTCGAGATAGCACGAAAGGCGATTCCTCGCCTTGCCGCGTTGAGAGTTGATCAATGGCAAGCTTCCAAAATTCCAATGAGTAGATCAGTCACTAAGGTGCATCCTGCTCAAGTGAGTTTGAGAGAAATCATCCAACCCGTTCCCGCTTCCTGATCGCGAATGGCAGACCAATTCGAATGCAGAATTTCCAAACATCAGATTAGTTCAGGATGCCTCTACATACCGACGCGAGTTCGTCCGGTCTTCCCAAAAGGGTATGATAAAGCAGAGATTCATGTAATTTTCGACGACGAGGAAGAACCCCGGTCTCTTACCTACGACCCCTACAATCACATAGTTTGGGGTCTTAGAAACTGGCACAACTCACATGGGGCGAAGATTGGAGACTTGGTAATAGTCGAACCCCTTGCCAAGGATTCCGTTCCTCCCAGCTATAGGTTCAGATTCGAGAAACAGACAAAGGTCCCGTTGCCTGGCTGAAAGATTCGCTGAGCACCAAGAGTTGCCGGGCATTTACTGGTTTCGAATTACACTCCACCTTAATAGCTTCAGACGACTTCGCTCAAGCACATGGCGAGGCCCATCTTCCGTTGCCCGTTATGCAAATCGATAATTTCCAAGGGCGTCTTTGATCGAGTAACCGGCATTCTGGAGGAGCGAAAGCGACTTGAGAAAAGACTTCGAGACGAAGCAAAGTCTGCAATCGAGAAGGGAAAGGCATCAGAACGAAGCCGGGCTAATCGTCTTGCTGGCATGCTTGAGTCTAAGACCGATAAGATTCGGGCCTTAATGAAAACCGTAGGAGACTTAAGAGATCAACTTCGTAAAGGAACAACTCCTCAAGTTGAAGGTCTCAACTTAGAAGAAGACCTCGCTCAAGAGTTGCGAGGTAGGTTCCGGGGCGATAGAGTTCAGCGCTTCGGCAAGAAAGGTGACATTCTTCAAACCATAATGTATCGGAAGCAGGTCGCGGGGGTCATTCTTTACGAGTGCAAGAGAACCCAACGATTCTCTCGCAAATATGTTGCTCAAACCAAACGCGCAATGGTAAAGCAAAGCGCAACATACGGCGTTCTGGTGACGACATCATTTCCGAGGGATTCTGCTGGCTTCACCGTATCTGAGGATATTTTCGTCATTCATCCGTTCGGGGCTTGTGACCTCGCGGAGTTCTTGAGAAAAGGGCTAATCGAGCTTCAATCTCTAAGGATAACTGGGGAAGAAACGAATCAACGGGGTAGAGTGTTATTGGATTACGCACGATCTGAGGACTTCAGAAACGCGATTCAAGATTCCATCCATTCGACCCATGCTCTCCGTGATTTGTTAGCGTCAGAGGTTCGGTCTCATTATCTGATGTGGAAGAAGCGGATCGATCACTATCGAGGGATCAACAATAACATAATCCTGGTAGGTGAAAACGCCCGTCGTGTGGTCAGAGGAGAACCCCTAATCAAGCGAATCGACCAAACTCAAGTCCTCGCGCCGGTAAAGGAGCTACCGGCATGATTTCTCCTATCCGAAGCTGGAGCTTCATCGACTAGGATGCTGTCGGCTTAGATGCCGACGATCTAAATCTTAGAGATTTTCGAGGATTCCGCGTGAACCAAATCCGCGTTTTGAGGCTGATTTGGACTCAAAACTACTCCTGTTCGAAACACAGGCTCTGATCTGGAAGATATTCTTATTAGAGAATCTAAGGGAATGACCGATTGAGCAACACAGCGGAGATCATCTCCGGGGGCGGCCGGCGTAGGCCGTCTCAAATGAAGCCGCTAGTGCCGGATTACTCCGAGTATTTTTGCCTCGGTCATTCCTTGTCTGAGTCCTCCGGCTCTACCGTCGGGCCCATGACTCTGACTCCTCCTTTTCCCACTTTTGCAAAGGCAACATAATAGCCCCAGCCTCGGTCCGTCTTTACCCGGCTCACTTCTCCGGCTCTTACGAGATTGGTAAGGGCTCCCGAAATATCCGTGGACTGAACATATATTCCGCTGACCTGAAGCGCGTCCACAATCTCCTTTATGGTTCGAGGACTGTGAGCCCAGCCTGAGACAAGGAGCTGTTTCACTGCCTCAGCCTTGGACTTTGGGTTGACGATCCGAGGTACTTCCTCGGTGGGCTGAAGGAATTCCTCGTCGCTCATCGGTCTCGGTTTTCCTGCCGGAGAGAATGTCTTCCGGAACTTTTCGGTGTATGAGTCGATATTGTTGAAAGCCTCGGCTACTTCCTTCTGCGTACCTTGAATCTCGACCTCGATATCCCCTATCTTGAGCCGGACTTTCAGCGACAAGGATGCTGTGGCCTTAGCGCCCGGCCTTATATTCTTTAGGGTCACAGGGGCCACCGCGCGACTTTTAGCGAAATCAGCTCTAACAGCCTGTCCGGGGCCTGTTTTCAGGTTATTTTCTGATAGTGACATTTAGCACGAGTGTTATCGCTTATGCAGTTGATACATACGCATACAGCTTCCTCGTCGATGAAGGTCCGTCTATGGATGGGAGAAACCTTTCCGCATTATGATTGTTCCGTTTATCCGGCCCTTTTCCTCGAACCCGTCTGCGATAGCCTGTGCGTAAGCTTCGACATCATCATCCGGGACTTTCCTGATTTCGTGCTTGTTCCCGTTTCCATTGGTTGAAGCTACTTCGACAGCCAACATAACTCTCTCCTCATGATTGAGCATCTGTAGATGATCGTAGTGCCCCTTTCCTTCAGCGGCGTATTCCGCTGTCTGAGCGGCCTTCAATCTCGCCATGATCTCTTGGAATAGGTCCTTGTGATTCTTGTAGAGATCGTTCAGCATTCGGTTATGCGCTTCTTCCTCTGAGATATGTAGCTGGATTGCGAGAGTCGCAGCGAGCCGACAACATTCTCTCTCCCCACTAACTTTTTCCTCTCCTTTACCAGTCCGCAGATTCAGTATTGGTCTAAGTCGGGATAGTTGACGAATGATTAGCTCTCGACCATCCCGCGTCTTGTGGAAGCGATTGTATTCCAGCGGGTCGATCTTGTGGCCCAGACTGAACTCCGCTATAGTTGGGGAGACTTCATGGATTTCGCAGAGGGTCCTGAAGAAATCTCTCCCGAGTTCGTGGGGACGGATTCTGTAGCTCAGCTTTCCCGGCTCTTTACTTTCGAGACCCGACCTATCAGCCAGATGTCGGATGAACGACTGAACCACAGCATCCGAAATCGGCTCACCAGTTTGATTCACAAATAACGGGTCTTTATCGTGGAGGGGACGCTGAAGCTCCCGTTCCCGTTCTTGAATGAGCGTCCTCAAATCCTCGACGCAATCATCCCAGAGCAGAACGAAGTATGTGATTCCGGTCTTATGCCGAGTGACGGAGACTTCGACCGGAACGGTCTTGGCCTTGATCTTTTCGCGATACTTGCTCCAATCATGCGCGAACTGTAACCATTCCGATATTCCAAACCCAACTATCAGGCTGGAAATTATTGCTCTGTCTCTCGTTGTCCGGCAGGCATTGTAGAGTTGTTTGACTTCATCGACCGAGAGGGGTAGGCGTTCTTCTCGTTCGCGGGCCTCTGCAACTAACTGGTCTCGATCCGCTAATGTGATGGAGTAGCTTTGAACATCACCTAACTGATTTTCCAAGAAGCTTCTGACAGCAGAAGCGATCACATTCCGGGTGTCGCTGGTGAGATGGCGTTTGGTCCGGGTAGAGATATACTGATGGAGGAATGTTTCAAGATCAGTACCCCAAGATCGTCGGGTTTTGACATCTTCGGCTCTCTGAGATTCCTTGACGAATTCAAGCCACTTAGGAATCGAGGCGAACCGGCGGGACAACCAATGTCGCCAGTAAACGCTCAGGCTCTGTAGATACAGTCCGGCAGTGGCTTTTGACTTCAGAGCGACCTTGGAATGCCATTCTAAAACAGCAGGTATCTCAAGCAGAGCGGCGACCACAGGTCGGCTCACCGGAGAAGACCTCCGATAGGGCTCGATAAAACGATGTCAGAACCTACGACCAAAGGTAAATATTGACTCTCCGGCTCTAAGCTACAAGAGTAGTGTCGATTGGGGAGAAGAAGACGCCGGGTAGTTCGCATTGTTAAGAAGAAACTACCCACTGTCTTCGTTTGTCCAAGATGCGGTGAAGAAGCAGTAAGGGTCACCATCGCTAAGGACACAGGACACGCAACAGTCCTCTGTGCTCTCTGCAACCTGAAGGACGATTTCCCAGCCCACCCGGCGGCACAAGCTATCGACGTCTATTCGTATTTCACCGACCGATTTTATGGAGTAAAAGATCCGCACCCTATCATTCCCCACGACAGAGAATATCAACACGTTCCCTCTGAAGAAGAGCCGCTGGAAGAAACCATTACGCAACCTGCCAGTGAGGCCGAACCTCAACCATCAAGGCTCGAGATTGAGAATAAGAAGCTGGAAATAGAATCTCGGTCATCAGTCCAAGAGGCTACGCCGCCCGAAATATCCGATCAGCGATCCGCTGAGAACACTCCGGTCGAAGCGTCAGCGGTGACGGATCAAGAAACGACCAGTGAAGCACAAACGGAGACTCCGCTAGAATCGGAGAAGGAACCAGAAGAGGACACGGAACCGTTCGCTGATATTATGGAGAACAAGGATAAGAAGCGATACAGCTCTACGCCGTTGCCTCAATCGACTTCTGAACAGACTAGCTGAATTCGGTTAGCTTCTGTGGATTTTCCTCTCTTCGTAGATCGGTTCGAGCATATTCACAACTCGATCGACGGTAGTTCTATGGGAGCGCAGAGCGTCGATCACTCCCTTCTCATAGATTTTGAAAATGTTTGTCATCGTCATTCTCGGGTGAAGGGGAGCGAACCTTGTCTCAGAACCGGTCGCTCTTATTATGAGACCATTCAACAACATTCGTTCAAGGAGAGCTTGCGTTTCTGCAAGCGGGATATCCAGCGCAAGACCGAGTTCGTGAGGCGTCATATCGAAGCCTTCCAGTAATCGCAAATACGCCTTGGTCTCAACTGGTTTGATTTCGAACTGCCGCTGAAGGAGTTCGACAAGTTCTCTTTCGTCGACTGGTCTACGCTTTAGTGAGCCCGGCACTGGCATGATTCGTCTCTGGCGAGGCTAGTATTTCATCTTGTGAACGTAGCCCGATGGTCGACTACCTCCAAAGAGCTCTAATCTCGGCTCAAGGACAGCATGGAGCCACGGCGTCCGACTATCTGCATCCAGCGCAGGTTGCAGAATGCTTCTCGACCGGAGGCAGCAGTTTGAGAATGAGAGATATGGCTTCTGACATCATGAAGTTTGAAGGACGGGACGTGTAGCGTTCCGTCCATGCTAGTGTACGGATGTATGCGACATGTTTCTTCATGAGTTCATACGATTTGTGCATCACCATGGCGAGTTCCTGTGATTCCCACATGTTGCTCCTGAGAAACGGAGCTATCACATCCAGTATGCCCGGGGAGCGCGACCTATGCGGAAGAGTCGGCGCTCGCACATTCAGCCCGAGGTCGGTCATCCGAGGTCCGCGCTGAAGAAAAACAGGTCTTATCATTAGTGCAAGGCCCGCTACAGACGCGGCTGCTAACCCAAGTGCTAGAACCGTCAAGCTTTCGGTTGAACCAAAGAGCGGCGGATTGGTCTGCGGGCTAACCCAGTGAAATGCTGTAAGAAATAGAAGGAAGAGTGGAGGTTCGAATAAGGCCATGAGGAACGCGGGCTTGTAGAGAGTGAACCAGGATAAGGCGTGAGCCCGCAATGAGCCGATGCTCGGCCTGGTCTTTCTTTTCAGAACTATTGTCAGGTGTTAAACTCACCCCACCTTGTTAGGCGCGGCGAGCATTGTCTCACATGTCCTCCGCTGAACAGTGAAAAGCGCGTCTTGGTAGCGAGAATAAGAGTTCCGTTACATTCCGCCTTTCTTCCGGGTTACGTGATTTCGAAGAATAGAGCTCTCGCGTTAGTCAAGAGCACTTACGAAGGTGGGGAGTTGTTCCCCGCCTTCACACGGGTATTAGTGTCAGAAGACTTATTAGCGGTGCTACTGGCGTATTCACTACTCAGAGTGGTATAATTGGCGCTATTAGAAATTGAGCTACCAGTTGAACTGCAGCCCGAGCAGAAGCAAATAGGACGCTTCATCCGCAGAACCCAGAGCGTCTGCCCGGAATGCAACCGCATACTTCCAAGCACCGTATTCGAACGTGATAACAAGGTCTTCATGACCAAAACATGTCCGGAACACGGGGAGACCGAGGAGCTGTACTTTGGATCATATGACATGTATCAGAAGTTCGCCACATACTGGAGCGACGGCAAGGGAACTCATGCTCCAAACGTTCCAATAGAGAGCTGTGCCTGCCCGGCAAACTGCGGTCTCTGTTCAAACCACCTTAGCCATACTGGACTAGCCAATATCATCGTCACCAACCGTTGCGACCTCACATGCTGGTACTGCTTCTTCTACGTGAAGAAGGGTCTCGAAGGAGCATACGTCTACGAACCCAGCATGGACCAGGTCCGCGAAATGGTCCGGGCACTAAAGGCCGAGAGGCCAGTCCCCGGAAACAGCCTCCAGATAACTGGAGGAGAGCCAACACTCCGCCCAGAACTCCCTGAGATCGTGAAGATCATCAAGGAAGAGGGCGTAGACCACATCCAGCTCAATACGAACGGAATCAACCTCGCACTAAACCCGAACCTCGCGCACGAGCTAAGAGACGCTGGACTTAGCAACCTCTACATGAGCTTTGACGGAGTCTCACCCAGGACCAATCCGAAGAACCACTGGGAAGCACCCTACACCATCGAGAGCTGCCGAAAGGCCAACCTAGGAGTAGTACTGGTCCCGACAGTCATCAAATCAATCAACGATCACGAGCTCGGAGGCATTCTCAACTTTGCCCAACGCAACATCGACATCGTCCGGGCGATAAGCTACCAGCCCGTCTCACTCACTGGAAGAATGAAGAAACAAGAGCGCGAGAAATATAGGATCACAATACCTGACTGCATCGAGAGGATCGAGGAACAGACAAACGGAGAGATTCCGAGAGACGCATGGTTCCCCGTTCCAAGCTGCTCGCCCGTAACCCACTTCGTTGAAGCATTCACAAAGCGTCCGCAATACGAGCTCTCAATACACTTCGCATGTGGAGCAGGCACCTACGTCTTCGAAGACAAGGATACGAAGAAGCTCGTCCCGATAACCAGCTTCGTAGACCTCAAAGGACTCTTCGAATACCTCGACGAGAAGACCGACGAGCTCAACTCAGGCACCAACAAGTACCTCGTCGCTGCCAAGTTCATCAGCAAACTCAACAGCTTCATCGAAAAAGACAAACAACCAGCAGGTCTCAACCTGTCAAAACTTCTGGTCGGAGCACTGCTCAAGCACGACTACAGCTCGGTTGGACAATTCCATGTCCGAAGCATGTTCCTTGGAATGATGCACTTCCAGGACAAGTACAACCAAGACGAGGAAAGGCTGCAGCGCTGCGACATACACTACCTGACACCAGACATGAGGATCATTCCCTTCTGCTCGTTCAACGTAATACCCGAATGGTACCGGGACAGGATACAGAAAAAGTACGGTATCACCGTGGACGAGTGGGAGAAAAAGAACGGCGAAAAGCTAGAGGCGAGACTCTACAGAGGAACACTCCGAAGAGGGAAGCACGCCGACGGCTGCGGATGCAGTAGTGTACACATCGAGCCCATAACGGGCACCTAAACTCCCCTTTCAACCGAAGACCTTTTTCTATCCCGATAATCACCGGAGGGACTAGACCGGAGAGAATCTGACAGTTTGCAATCATCCCTAGAGAGAGTGAAAGGCGAGCAATGGGCAAGCATCCAAGACTTGAGCATAACAGCTTCCCCTCAAATCGCCAAACTCGACGATAACCTAGCGCTCACTGTCGGCTTCAAGCTCAAAGGAGGAATCAGGCGTAACTTCGTCCGACCACTTTGGGAGAAAGCGTACGACGAACACGATCTCGGACTCCGTATGGCCTACAGAGTTGACCTGTCCAAACAGAGGGTCAAGGTCTTGCCCGGTTCCGAACTCAAACGCGAAAAATTTGTCAGGCGAGCAGTATTCTTCTGGACTCGAAACCCAGAACTACCTTACAGGGTCTGGGCAACGGTCGCTACTGAATTCGAGACTATCCTCTACCCGAAAACTGAGGAAGAAGCTCAAACAATGCTGTTTGACGTTACCCGGAGCTTCGAACTATCAGCCTCAGAATTAGGCAAAGGACACCACACTCTCGAAGCCAAGGTTCACGCAAAATGGGGGAAGCACATCTTCACAGAGAGAGGTGAAGCAACCGCCAAGACGCCCACTCTCAAAGTCGACGTGCGATAAATAATCAAAGATTTAAGAAAGAAATCTGGCCAAGAAAACCACCGAGTGAGATTTGAATTGGCAAAGTACGATGGAATAATTGGACAAGATGTCCTGACTGTTACAGAAGGAGAGAACGAGCTTACGATAATCTTCCGCGACAATCGATTCCTGTTCGTAAAAGTAATCAACGGAAAACTAGTCGCTGACTCAGTCCCCGAGTGAACTGGATCTCGCGAACCGGTGCAAAGAGTTCGACGATCGATCCTAGACTATATTTTCAAAACTATCTTGCCAAAGTGTTCGCTTTTTTCCATCGTAGCCTGAGCCTTCGCCGCGTCAGATAGGGGAAACACGGAGTCGACTACAGGCTTCAGTCGTCCGTCTTCGAAGAATTTCAAGACCTTGAGCAACTCGCCGCGTCCCCCCATGTAGGACCCCATCAGAGAAAACTGTCGGACGAAGACGAAACGAATGTCGATCTCTGCCTTTCCACCACTTGTAACTCCACAGTTTACGAGCCGTCCCGCCGGGGCCATTGCCCGCATGCTCTTGTCCCAGGTAGCTTGACCGATGTGGTCGAAGATCACGTTCGCCTTTCGGCCGTTGGTGATTCGTTTGACTTCTGCGGGGACGTCTTGAGTATGATGGTTTACGACCCAATCGGCTCCAATTTTCTTGGCCTTTTCGAGCTTCTCGTCGTTTCCTGCGGTAGCAATTACTTTCGCACCGAGAACCTTCGCGACTTGGATTGCAGCGCTCCCCACTCCGCTTCCGGCTGCCCAGACCAGCACGGTTTCCCCAGCAGTTAGGCGTGCTCTCGTCACTAGCATGTGCCAGGCTGTCAAGAAGACTAGGGGAACCGCTGCTGCTTCATCAAAGTTGAGATGACCAGGGATCGGTAGAACATTTTCCGAGGGCACAGCCACATACTCTGCGTATCCTCCTTGGGTTTCGTAGCCGATGATCTTGTAAGATTCGCAGAGACTATCCCAGCCCGTAGCACAGTATTCGCAAGTTCCGTCACTGATTCCTGGCGCGATCAGAACTCTGTCGCCTAGTCTGTGATTTTTGGCCAGACTTCCGACTTGAGCCACTTCGCCTGAAATGTCGCACCCTGAAATGTGAGGCATAGGAATCCTTTCTCCTCGAGTTCCTTGCCTTGCCCATATGTCGAGACGGTTCAGTGCGCATGCTCTGACGCGGATCAGAACTTCGGTCTCACTAACCTTCGGCTCTGGGACATCCTCATAGCTCAGCTTTTCTGGACCGCCAAATTCTCGAAACACAACGGCCTTCAATTTTCGTCGGGCTCCTCGGGAGCAGTGCTCGGTTTAAGCTCCATGCTATGCTCCACTGATCTGCCTACACTTATTTAGAACAGATTCATTCAGGACCTTCATTCTAGAGGAACCGTTCAGTTGAACTCGCCGGAGCAGGCAGAATCAGAGAGAGTTGCGAGCGAGCTCAAGGGGAACACTCTTCGAGTGTATTGGTATGTGATGAACGCGAACAAGCAGACGGTCGGCGTTCGTGAGGTTCAGAGAGCCCTCACCTTTTCGAGTCCCACTCTTGCCCTCTATCATCTTGACAAACTCAAGGATCTTGGGCTAGTCTCAAAAGACTCTGGAGAATACCGCCTCATCAAAGAAGTGAAGGTTGACGTTCTCAAACAATTCCTCCGTCTGGGAGGAGTCTTCGTACCTAGATTCGCCTTGTACGCCTCCCTCTTCACCGCACTATTCGTCTATTACGTTATAATCATACCAGATCTCAACCTATTCACGTTCTTCGGTCTTATCTTCGGCGGATTAGGCTCCGCTATTTTCTGGTTTGAGACCTGGAAAGCTTGGAAACAACAGCCGTGACCGTACAACGATTGAACAAGCCGATCAAAATCGTAGGTCTATCACTCGGATAGCCCTCTCTAAGGGAGAAGAACCACGACCAATCCTATGACGAAAAAGCTGGTTGGATATGGCATTGTTGGGCTCGTGATTGCAGTTGCCCTCATAGCTGGATTACAGGTAAGGCCACAGAGCGTCTTACCATCGATGGGAAACCTTCAGATCTCGATAACAGGCGATCCGACAACAAGTGATCCCCTGAATGTAACATGCCATGGCAATTCAAGTCACGGCGGGCAAGACGGGCAAATTTTGAATCTCACAAGTCTCGTCGTGAATATTTCCTCAGTACAAGTCCATAGGACAGGTGAGTTGAATCTCACTGGGGACTGGATCACAATTCCCAATGCTCCAAAGACTCTGGATCTCTTGAGTCTCAAGACTTTCAATCAAATAATCGGTTCGACGAGCATGCCTGATGGCGTGATAAGTCTCGTGAGACTAACGGTAGGCTCTACAGCGACAGCGGGAATCGGAACTGGTTCAAAGACTGTGACTGTTTCTAGTGGACATTTAGATGCTCAAACGAGTGCGCAGGTGACTAGCGGAAGAGTAACCAGCATCACTCTAGAACTCGTGCAGCCACACGTCGTATGTCAGGGGAACGGAGATCTCAGGCTCACTCCGGAGCTAACTGTTACTTCAGAGTCCACTGACTAAGTCGAGCACGGGATTCGAGAATTCTCCTGAATTGGTAGCGGGGGGTGGAGTTTCGGGTCCCACTCGGGCCCTTCGAACCACCGCTTGAGGATCGAAGGCTTCGATCAATCTCAGGGTTATGAGCCCTGCGGGTTAAACCTGGATAAGCTTCTCTGTGAGAGAATCTACCCCACCCCGCTACAAACCGGAAGCGAACCGAGCCGGCTTTAAAGCCTTAACCATCCGCAAAAGAAACAGGCTAGGAATTCTTACCTCACTGTGTTGCCGGGGCGGCTCAGATGTCGGCGTGCTGATACAACAGCAGTGTAAGTGGCGAGCTGTAAGCTTCTTGGTGTCACAATTCTGATCGTGGTTCCAGTTTCATTATGGAGGCCACATTTCTTGCACCTTAATCCTTGGCCTCGTCCCATCGACTCACATCGACTACCGCATAAATTGCAGATTGGATTCTCTTTGTTGACATTCTCGACTAGTGACAAGAGGTCGATTTTCTCTAGGTTTAGAGTCGGCTTTCCGTTTCTGTATCTACGGATTCCGCCATAGACCCTAGCCCTGTCGCCAGGCAGCAGATCTCTCGCCGCAGCCTTGAGAGATCGTGTGGGAGCATACGCGGCGCAACTCAACGACCCTGTCTCATCGCTGAGCTGAAAGATCACGTGTCCGCCTCTGACGATTTTAGGAACGGTGTCGACTCTCCCTGTGACAACAGCTGATTGATAGCGCGCCAGCTCGATTACTTTTCTATGCTGTGTCAGATGTGCGTCAGTACCTTGGTTTGTCTTGAAGATCATGATCCGCTCAACAGTCTCGTTGATTTGCACTCGATTGAACGCGTCCTGTACCCCTTGGGGAGTCAGACCTCTGATTCCCAGGAGGACAGGATCCGGACCATGCGGGCAAACTAGAATTCTACCCGATTCAGGATCAAGATTATGGAATGTTCCGGAGCCTTGTTTGGAATCCATGACTTTGATAGATTCGCTGTTCACCCGCCTAGAGGTTCCCAGATTTTCCCTAGTTCTGTATGCGATAATCTCGAATGTGTGCGCTACCGAATCGAGTCCAGCGCCGATTGACGCTAATGACCCGATGAGACCCCGGGAACCCTTCAACAAATGGGTCTCAACTGACGCCTTTCGCGCTACCGATCGTGCTTGATCAATCGAGAGCACATTGTGAAGCGCTGAGAGTGAGTATTCCTGCAGGATCATCGGGACCGGACCTCTCAGGAACACGACTGCGGGGTCGGCTCTTTTGTCGGACAAATGGGCTGTTTCTTTAGTGATTCTAACGGCTAGATGCTGAACTGTTTCAATCTGGTCTTCATCAATGATGAGATGAATTGAGATGGCACCGTTCCCCCGAGTCTTCCATGGAATGTTCGGATTTAGTCTGACGAGCCAGGGATAATCTGAAGGCCGAATTCCAATGTCATAGAGTTCTTGATAGAGGACGGCGCCTGTGTAGGTTGTGCAGCCTCCTGACTCCGAGTCTGTGTCATCGATGCCGATGTGAAACTCCGTTGGCATGTTACGCCACGAAGAACCGAGGATTCTGGAGTGTCGAGATTGGCTCTTGGAGACTAGTTCTCGATCACTATCATCGTGAGGGTTGATTTGACCTTGTTGAGTCGGCGGACCTTCCAGGTTATGATCTCTTTGAGCTTGTCCATGGTGTCTGCCGCGACCTTTGCGACGATATCGTATACCCCATACACCATGTATGCCTCCTTAACATTGGCCACAGCTTTCAGCTCTTTGACTACCGCGTCTTCGGATCCGATTTCCGCGTTTATCAGGACAAACGCCATGGGCATCGTTTAGCAGCCTCGGCGGTGTACTACTAGGTCTTTCGTTTTAAGCTTTGACCCGAATAGGCTCGACACTAATGCTGAGTAGTACCGGCCGTTTACTAGCGATGGTTCCAGAACTGATATCGTTCGTCCCCAAGGCAACCAGAATTCCGAGTTCAAATGATTCCCTCGGTTCCCTCGTCACTGGACTTGGCAGCATTGCTAGTGACCGTGGGCGTCTTCATTGCCGCCTCACTTAGCGACTTGAAGACTAGGGAGATCTCTAACAAGTTCTGGCTCGTCTACGGACCCATAGCAGGATTGATCTTTGCCTTACGACTAGTGTATGCTCCGGATTCTATTCCGATCTTCTTGGTTTCTGGTGGTGCTTCGATTGTTGTTTCATTCTTGTTATTCCAGTTCGGCGTCATGGGAGGAGCTGATAGTAAAGCAATGATGTGTCTTGCCCTTGCTCTGCCAGTAGCGCCAAGCTTTCTCAATCCTTTCTGGCAACCACCCTTTGTTTTTTACCCCTTCCCAATCGCCATCCTAGTGAATTCGTTCCTTCTATCAATAGGATCAGCAGTCTTCCTCCTCGGGAAAAATCTAGTGCAGCGAGCTTCAGCCGGGAGAGGGTTGTTCCAAGGATTCGAACGTGAATCGATTCTTAGGAAAGTTCTAGTCATGTTGACATCATACAAGACCAGTTTCAGTTCGCTAGAGTCCAAAGTGTACCTGTATCCAGCCGAGGAAGTCGCAGTTGTCGATTCCAAACCTGTCAGACAATTTCACTTAGTGGCCTCTGCGGCAGAAGAACGCGACAAGATGGTTAGTGGCCTAGAGGGCTACAAGAACCAGGGCATGTTCTCTGACGGTGTATGGGTGACACCCGGTCTCCCACATCTCGTCTTTCTGACTGCAAGCCTCTTGGTAACAGTAGTTATCGGCGATTTGATGATGTGGCTCTTCTTTAGAGCAGTAGGTTATTGATGATGTCAACAGAAACTAGTTTAAAAACCGTCGTCAGTGAACCGCGAAGTCTAGGCGTAAAAGTATTGGCCGCCGACGAGTTCAGCGTACAGTCACTGATGAAACTCGGCCTCACCGAATATGAGGCTAGAATCTACGTTGTCCTGACCAAGATGGGACCAAGAAACGCAAGCGAGATCAGCTTCCTAGGCAAAGTGCCTAGGCCCAAAACATACGGCGCCATACGAGGACTCGAAAGCAAAGGACTGTTACGGATCGTTCCCGGCAAACCGGAAAGATACATGGCAGTCTCACCCAACGACGTACTCGTTCCACTAGTTGACAAGCTGAACAAGGAGACCGGCGAATGCGTCCAGGTCGTTGAGAACCTTGCCATGGCCTTCGAATCGTCAAAGTACGTCTACACAGAAAAGCCATACGAAAGATACGACCTATGGAGTGTCAGAGGCAGAGACAAGGTCTACAAGAGAATACAAGACATGATCGGAGAAGCCAAAGTCAACGTCTGCTTCACCACAACCGCCAATGGGCTTGTAAGGATCTACAAAGCACACTCAGAGGTTCTAGAGAAAGCTGCTGATAGAGGAGCAAAGGTCAAGGTCATGGCACCAGTAAACCAGACGAACGCAAGCGTCGCCAGAGAACTCGGCGAGGTCATAGAAGTCAGAAACGTATCTGTGCCGATAATGCACTTTGCAAGCGCCGACTCTGCAGAAATTATCTTCATAGAAGACATTCCGGACGACACAAACGTGAACGCTGGACAAGACGTCGCTACATGGACAAACGATCCGTTGCTAGTCAAGTCGCACGAGAAAATATTCGAACAGACCTGGTCCACACTCCAGCCGAAAGAAGCCGCCAAGGCTAAAGCTCGCTAGCAACTCCAGAGATCGCGGCTCCAGTTTTCTTTGAGCCGCTCACACTCTTTCAGGAATCCAGGAATATCCTGGACTCTTGCCAGATATCCTGCTAAAGCCTAGGATACGATCCAGAGATAATGTAACTGATTGAGAATTCTGGAAGTTACAGGATGCATATGTTGGGTGCGGCTTTGGGTATAGTCGTGGCTTGTGGGCAAGGTCCAGGCTACAACCCCAGAGCGAGAAACACTTGAGTCGGATAAATCGTTCCAAGGATACGCTACGGGACAAGATACTGCACGTTCTCTCCGGCGCTACCATACCCATGGACGTCGAGAATGTCAGGATCAAGTCGGGACTGAAGAACTGGGAAAGCACCAAAGCGTTGCTTCTCGAGCTCGTGGTGGAAGGAATCATCAGCGGACAAAAGACGACAAAATCTTGGGTTTTCTGGGTAGACCACACGGATACCCGGATGAGCATCGCGGGGAGAAACCACGCATGAACACGGCTCCTAGAAACTTCCACTCGATACCAACGGTACCAACGCGCACATCAACGCCGTCTTCTCGATATGTCCCGGCTTGCACCCAAACTGGGGAACTAGCAGAGACAAGCCCACGGGAAACACGAAAGGAGTGAAAAAAATGAGAAAAATAACAGGGAACAAGAAAGGCATCGACACAATACTCGCAGCACTGCTCATGGTCGTAATCGTCGTCGTCGCCGCAGTCATGGTCTACGCATGGTCAACAGGACTACTCGGAACATTGCTCGTCAATCCTAACAACAACAAAGAAGGACCACTCGAGGCGGACAACTCTGCAATATGCGCCTCAAGCCAAACCTGCAACTACCTAACGATCAACATAAGAAACGCTGGAACACTCGCAGTCACCCTCAACTCATACTATATTACTGACAGCAGCGGCAACCAATGGGCCAATACCGCATACAACAATAATACATCAATAGCGCCGAACGCGGTCGCGGTATTCACTCTATACGTTGGCTCAGGCAAGGGTTGCACTTACTCCGGCGCCTCTTCAGGAAACTTCTACAATAGCAACAACGGCGGATTCCCGAGCGGCTCCTACACACTCAAAGTAGTCACTGCCAGGAATAATCCATTCACCTTCACTGTTTCCAAGTAGTTCGGTGATCAAGCGATGATAAGCAAGCGAAATCTCAACCACAACAGAAAAGGCATCCAAACTATCCTCGCAGCACTGCTCATGGTCGTAATCGTCGTCGTCGCCGCAGTCATGGTCTATGCTTGGTCAACGGGACTTCTCGGAACTTTGCTTGTGAATCCTAACAATAACAAGGAGGGACCACTAACACTAGACACGACTGGGACGTTTCCGAGCAACAACAACGTTACGCTCTACATTAGGAACAGCGGCACTCTCGGGGTTACTTTGACCTCGTTCTATGTCTATGACTCGTCTAATGATATCTGGCAGGCTATCAGTTGGACTAACGGGCCGAGCATCAGTCCTAACGCGGTTGTTAGTGTGACAATGTCTGTTCCAACGACTCAGGGCGGCACTACTTGCTATGCTAGTATTGCCGGCGCGGCCTATGCGAGCACTACCTGCAGCTATATTGCAGGCTCCGGAACATTCCAGTCTGGATTCTTCCAACCCGGCCAGTACACTGTCAAAGTGATCACTTCGCGCAACAACCCCTTCACCTTCACCGTGACAAAGTGAGCAACCCATGTTGGCGTGTCGATATGCCTGGTCTGAACTCCCCGGTTTTTAGAAACCGTATCTGAACAAGAAAAAAAGAATAGGAGAAAGAGGAAAAGAAATGGGCCTAGTAAGATGGGCAAAGAAAACACTCGATAGAAACCGTAGGTCACGGAGCGCCATCAGTACCATAATGGCAAACCTGACCATGCTAATCATAGTCGTAGTCCTAAGTTCAATATTATTCGTCTGGGCGATATCCAGCTTCGGCGCCTACCAAGGCGGAGCAGGATACTGGTTCTCGAGCAGAAGCCTCGCCAACCAGGAGAGATTATCGATTGAAGGAGCATACTTCTACACTTCAGGCGGCACAAACTACGCGCTAATCTATGTCCGAAACGTAGGAACCATTCCATTCACAATCGCGTCTGTCTACCTCAACCAGACACTCTACCAATGGACCCCACTCTTACAGTACAACGTATCCCAGGTCTATCCAGTAGGCCTGATTCCCTCTCAAGTCCCCGCTTACAACGCGAATCCGGGAACCTACTCGGGACTCTGCATGACATGCGCTCCACAAACATTGTCACATGGACTGTGGACCGTAACAGTTGCGACCCAACGTGGCACCGTCATTAGCACAACAGTGGTGTACTAAGATGAGCCTCTACAGACGAGTCGCCAGATCCAAGAAAGGCATGAGCACAGTCTTCGGAGGACTATTCTTCGTCATACTCATCCTCATGGGGTTCAACGTAATGCTCTGGGGCTTCGTACAATGGGACGCCTACAACCGGGTCATTGCCAACATGAGCCAACGCGACCAACAAGCAATCTCCGAAAACATAGTTCCTGTCAACGCCACGTGCAACGCCAGTTGCAAGGCAGGCTCTGGGACCCTTAGCATCTGGGTAAACAATCTAGGAGGTTCGTCCGTCACAATCAACACGGTGTACCTGTTCAATGTAAATGGAACAGGAATATGTCAACCCGCTCCGTGCATCGCCAGTCCCGCTTCAGGGTCCGGGAATATTGCGGCTGGATCAGTCAACTACCCAATCCAGGTCAACAATATTGCGATTGGCAGTTACAGCTACCACATAATACTAGCCTCAAGTCGAGGAAGACTGTTTAGCCTGTTCTATCCATGGCGATTCAATAGTCTTACAATTAACCAGAACGGTGGTGGCAATTTCGTCACAAACATCGGCCCCTTAGCAATTTATTTCGACACCAAGTCCTTCAACTATACACAGGGCAGTCAGACAGTCTCTCAGTCAGCATTCTGCATGCCCGCTGGTACCTCAGTAATTCTCTATCTAAGAATTGCCAATACTGCAACTGATAGCAACGTTACTCTGCTGACTCAGACAGGTATGCAGGCGCAAGCTTATGGTGTGAACGGTTTCGGACAGTTCTCCCACGCCTGGATCGAGGCCAGCAACACAATCAATCCCACTACCAACTTCCCGTATGTTTACCCCAGCGCGACCGATTATGTTCTTCAACCTGCGGGTGCTAATGGTCCCGGACCATCGAGTTTCGCGATCGTCAAGATTGGAGCGACTAGCCCAGGCGCTTCAGGATCAGTATCTTTCGGCAACTCGGACGTGAGCTGGATAACTTTCATCGGGCTATACTACTATTACAAGGGGCAGGTTCAGGGTCAGACCATTCCGTTCATGGACTTCGTAACGAACGCCCCGAACTGTCTTCAATGAGTGTTGAGATGGATGCCTCTTGAGCTACGAGGATCAAAACCAGCCCTACAGTAATGACCCATACAACTATCAGGACTCTTCTCAATACGACACCTCCCAGCAACCGCAAGACCAAGGATATGGGCCTCAGGACAATTATCAGGGCCAGGGTTACGACAATTCACAATACCAGGCGCCTCAGCCCTCTGAACAGAGGCCAAGTCAGAATCTTCAACAGCTCCAGAGAATACAGTCAGGCATTCCCGGTTTCGATCAGATCGTCGGAGGTGGGCTGATCCGTGACAGGGTCTATCTTCTCGCGGGACCTGCAGGAGCAGGTAAGACGATTTTCTCTTCCGAGTTCATCTGGAACGGACTGACAAAATTCAACGAAAACGGTGTCTATGTCGTTCTAGAAGAGACTCCGCAGCAGCTTCGCGAGAACCTGTTCAACAGTTTCAACTGGAATATTGCCAACTACGAAGATTCGGGAAACCTGATCATTCTGGACGCGATTTCAAGCCGCCTCGGTCTTGCCAGTCAAGAAAGATTCGTCGTTCCCAGGCCTTTCACTCTAGAAGCGCTCCTCTACGAGATACAAACGGCTATCCAGGCTTGCCAGGCTCGGCGTGTTGTGATCGACTCGCTCGACGCAATGAGTCTCGAACTAACACAAGTTGATCTTCGGAGTCTCATACAGCGGCTGACTATGATTCTCAAATCTTTCGGCTGCACAACGCTACTGGTCAGCGGCCAAGCGGACAACACCAACCAAGGAAGAAAGGCCGTGGAAGAATACGTTGTTGATGGGATGATCCGGTTACACCACACTCTTGAGGAAAGTGTCAGTGGTGAGACTACGTTGGAGCAGAATGCTTTGCAGGGCAACTCGCTTGAGGAAGACTCGTTTGCAATGAAAATGCGGTCTCGAAAAATCGAGATTCCGAAGATGAGAGGAACGTCTCACTCCCATTACCTTCACCCATTCACCATTGGAGAGCAAGGGATCGAAGTGAAGTCTGAGCCCGAAGTTACGAAGCGTTTGAGGAGAGCCATATTCAAGGCGAAACAAGTTGATTAGTCGAAACAGAGCCAACAGGCAACTGCGAATCCGGACCGGCATGGGCGGCCTCGACGAAAAGCTAGGCGGAGGCATTCCCTCCGGTAGTTCCGTACTCCTGATCAGCAACGAGGAAGGACCTGTCCGATTATTCTGTCAACAGATCGCGTTCTTGTTAGCCAACGAGGGCCATCGAATTCTCTACTTCACGATCGTCCGAGAGCCCAGCTACATCCGCGAGGAGATGATGGTGTACGACTGGGATACCAGTGAAATGGAGCGGGGGAGACAGTGGACCTTTATCGACGCGTACAGTCCAAGAGTGCAGGCGCTCCAACAGGGGGGTCCAACCCAGCAACCAATGGGCCTACTCGGACCTGGTATGATGAACGCAGGCTCAAGGGTTCTAGGCTCAGACCTCTTTGTGACGCTACGGAGAGACATACTGTCACAACTGGATGAGGGAGACATAGTGATAATCGACTCGCTTTCAGATCTGCTCGTCACTCACGAGACCAGTTCCGTCCGAGAACTCTTGGAGATCCTAGGAAACCAAGTCCGGAACAGAAACGGTCTCGTCTTCATGCCGATACTTTCCGCTATGCATGATTCAAAAACGGTAGCGGAGATTTCCCACCTCTCAGACGTAGTCGTAGAATTCGAACTCGAATCAGAACACTTGGAGGGCAAACTGCGCTTCTACAAGATGCGCCGATCGCAGCTTCGCCCGTTACTCTTGCCCTTCTCCATCACGGACAGAGGGGTTATGGCCGAGACGTTTGGCAGAGTGATCTAATAATCATGTCTAAGACTCAGAAACCTGGCGAGAAGAGCGACAAGATCGACAACATAGTCGGCATGCTGATGGAATACGAACGCATGACGATTGACCTAATGAAGAAGGCGACCGACACCCCAATACTAGACCAGTATGATCTTAACGCGCCCTATGCTAAAGCCCGCATAGTCAAAGAAGAAGGACAGACAAAGTATCAGATCGCCGAGGTACAACTCAGCGAGGATGAAAGAAAGAAGCTCAAAGAGATTGGAGAGCTTCTGATCGAAGAGCTCGACGTCGACATCAAGAAGCTAGGAACTAACGAAAACGCCGCGGCCTATATTAGAAAACTCGTCGAGAAGATTATCAGGAATTACAAGATCAAAGTAACACCCGACGCCCTCGACCGGCTGATGTACTATATCGTCCGGGATTTTGTTCACTTCGACAAGATAGACCCGATGATGAGGGACCCATGGATCGAAGACATATCGTGCAACGGATTCGGAATACCCATCTACATCTGGCACCGAAAATACGAGTCAATACCCACCAACGTAATCTTCCAGACAAGCGAAGAACTCGACAAGTTCATCCTCAAACTAAGCTACATGTCCGGACGAGCCATATCGATCGCACAACCCGTCCTTGACGCAACCCTACCTGACGGGAGCAGAGTCCAGATGACCTACGAGAAAGAGGTCACCAGACGCGGATCCACATTCACAATACGAAAGTTCAGAGAGAGACCTCTCACAGTCAGCGACCTAGTAATCTACAACACCCTCGGCGCAGAAATTGCCGCATGGTTCTGGTACATCATAGAAAAACAAGCATCAGTCATACTCGTCGGAGGAACCGCCTCCGGAAAGACAACCACCATCAACACCCTAGCCATGTTCATCAAACCCAACGCAAAGATCGTCTCGATCGAAGACACGTCCGAAATTCAACTGCCCCATGAGAACTGGTTGTCCTCAGTCGTTAGAGCAGGCTTCGGAGTCACCGGAGAAGTCTCCGAAATCACTCTCTTCGACTTGCTCAAGAACGCCATGAGACAGAGGCCAGAATACATCATAGTCGGAGAGGTCAGAGGTTCAGAAGCATACACACTGATGCAGGCAATAGCCACCGGTCACGGAGGCTTAGCAACGCTCCACGCAGACTCGGCAGAGGCAGCCATCCACCGACTCGAAAGCGAGCCCATGAACATACCCAGGCCCCTAATCCCGACGATCGATGTGATCGCTGTCCAGACCCGAGTCCAAGTCGGCGAAAAGAGCGTCCGACGCATGGTCGACGTAGCCGAGGTAGTCGGGCTCGATCCGACCACCAAAGACGTGCTGACCAATGATGTCTTCAAGTGGAACCCGAAGAGCGACACGTACGTCTTCTACGGACGAAGCTATGTCCTAGAGAACATAATGAAACGCAACGGCTACAAGCACGAAGAAGTGATGGAGGAACTCAACAACCGACGCATGGTAATCGAATGGATGGTCCGCAACAACGTCCGCGACTTCAAAGATGTCGTAGAGGTCATCCGAGCCTACTACCTGAACCCACAGCAGCTACTCGACCGGGTCAAGCGGGAAAAGATGGTAGAACCGACTAGTCAAGGAGCCCCTCCCAAACAATGAGCCTCCTCGACCCGATAGTTCCATTCCTGGGCCCTCTTGGCCCCGCCCTGGCTGTAAGCGACACCGTTGTCATAGGTCTGGCAATATTCGGTCTAGCCTGTCTCGCACTGTACAAAGTGAAAGCCGACATTTTCGAGACCAGCAAGAGCTGGGTCGGAGCGACCGTCGTCCTATCATTCGTCACCATTCTCTTCCGCGGAATGTCATACATCTGCAACTGTGCCTGGTATTTCGACACCAACGGAAACCCCACGGCCCTCGTCCCAGTAACCTATTTGCTGATTACCGGATCCTTCTTCGCAATCATCTACAACTTCAACATACCCACGCTGAAGAAACACAAGTGGCTCATCAGCATTCCATTGTCTGTAGGACTCTCAATCGCGTCAAGCCTGTTTCTGCCTCTATCTGAAAACTTCAACGCGACTCTCACACCAGTTGTGCCGACGCCACTAATCTTCATCGAAATTATCGCTCTCGCTCCTCTTGGAGCTATCTATAGCAACTTCGTCTATGAAAGAGCAGTGCTGCACATGGGCGACTACAGAGCCAGACTCCAACGATTCCTCGCCCAAGGAGAAAAGAACAAGAAGGCTGGAGCAGAGCTTCCCCCGGAGAAGGAGGGCTTCAGCTACTTCACATACGCTCTACTTGGACGCAAACTAGGCAAAGTCTACCAGATGTTCAACGGGCTAAAACAGGTCTTGAGCCTAGCGGGAATGAAGATCGGCTACAAGGCATACGTAAGCTCAATCGTTTTCGCGGCACTGGTAGGAGGCGGAATCAGTTTCCCCGTCTGGTTCCTGCTGTTCTCGCTAGGATTAGGAAGCGCACTGGGACTAAGCGGATTCAGCATATTCGCAATACTGGGAACTCTTGTCTTCTCAATCATAATGGCAGTTGTCACGGGCCTCGCGATTCTGGGCTTCGGATACATGATGCCCCTGATGAAAGTCGGATCGCGAAGACAGCACCTAGACACTTTCCTGCCATTCACTTCCAGCTACATGACTGTCCTAGCTTCAGCCGGAGTGACACCGGAGAGGATCCTAAGATCTACCGCAGAGAAGGATCCAAAGTTCATGCTCTCAGACGAGATCGCGAACGTAGTCGGACGAATAGACTTACTAGGATACGATGTGCTTAACGCGCTGAACGCAGAAGTCGACAGATCACCCTCAACAAACTATCAGGATCTCCTACGAGGATTCGCCGGAGTAATCCGAACCGGAGGTGACATGAAGAAGTTCTTCCAAGGCATCACTGACCACCTATTCCAGAAGAGATCTCTCCAAGTCCAAGCGTTTCTCGACTCGCTCGGAATCATTGCAGAGACATACGTGCTGATGCTCATCGCGTTCCCCTTGATGCTTGTAGTCATGCTCAGCATCATGGCATCCATCGGCGGAAGCCTCGGAGGAGTTGACGTGTTCTCGTTCATGTATCTCATGGCCTTCATACTCATACCCATCTGCGGACTAATGTTCCTCTTCATACTCGACTCGATGCAGCCGAAAGGTTAGGAGAACCAAAAATGTCGAATCCAGACCCGAACCAGTCAAGCGCAGGCGGTCCTGTCCCTACTTCCTCTCCAGGAGTGGACACTAGGCAAGGAAGAGGAAGTAAGGAAAAACTCGGAGGAGGAATGCACAACCTTGTCGCAAAGCTAACCCGGAAAATGGTCTGGGTCTTCGCAGGAGTCATCTTCGCCGGAATCTTCTTCTGGGGCATCCTAGAAATAGCCACCCAAGGTCCTGCCCCGACCGTTGTCATCGCCGGAGCAACGGGACACTTCAGTATCGACCGGTTCCTACTTCTCGCTGGAATCGTCGGCCTAGTCCCGCCTGCCATCATGTACTACTTCGACTCCAAACGCCGAGACGCCATTGACAACAATATCCCCCACCTGATCCGTGACATTGCGGACGCAGGACGCAGTGGAATGACTCTAACACGAGCTATCGAGATATCGGCGGAACGGGATTATGGACCGCTAACCACCGAGATCAAGAAGCTAATGGCAAAAATCAGTTTCCGTGTCCCGCTCGAAAGAGCACTCCAGTTCTTCGCAGACAGAACCGGGACTATGCTATCCCGCAGAACCGCGATGCTTGTAGCAGAGGCAAACAAGTCCGGAGGAGACATACAGGAGAGTATGGAGTCGGTAGCAAAACACGTCCAGGAGATTCAATACCTGGAAAGAAAGCGACGAGCCACCCTAAGACCATTCATCGGGGTCATGTACATCAGCTTCGCGGTTTTCCTCGTAACAGTCTACCTGCTCATCTCGAGCTTCTTCAAACAGCTAGCTAACACCAACTTCGGCGGAGGAGGCTCGATAGGCGGCGTTGGATTCAGTTTCGTCAGCCTACCGCTTCCCAAGATCACCGCAGTCTTCCTCTACATGGCAATGATTGAGGCAATGTTCGCAGGGCTAGTCGGCGGAAAGATGGCTACCGGCTACATCAGAGACGGTCTCAAACACGCTATATTGCTGATGATGATCTGCTTCATCACCTTTGTATTCTTCGTCTAAGTCCACACACCGCTTCGCGAGACGATTACTAGAGGCGTTTCCGCTCAGTCAGGTGACACAACAGACAATGTCCATTGCAAACATGCCCGCGAGACTATGGCATGAACTGGTCAACACAAAGTGGTCAAAGAAAACCGTCTCTTGGGCTATAGCCTACATCTACACTCTCTACGTCGCCCTCAGCGCTATTCCCCCCCTCAAGGGTAACGTTGCTTTCTCAGTTACTGCCGCGTCTGGACTGCTTGTGGTACTCTACGTTTTCCACTCGTTCACTAACCTCAATCTGAAGACCGCTGGCATGTTCCTCATCATCGCGGCCGTCATCTCATATCTATGGGAATTCGTCGGGGTCGAAACGGGCATTCCTTTCGGTAGCTATTATTACACCAGTGCGCTCGGACCCCAGATTGGTCCAGTGCCCATCGCCATCCCTCTGATCTGGTGTGCTCTCGGATACTTCTGTCTGCAAGCCTCAGATCACTACATAATGGCCAGTGCATTGATGGTGTCTCTCGATCTGTCCTTTGATCCAGTATTCTCCGGTTCGCTTCACCTCTGGAACTGGACTGGTCCAACCCAGTATTTCGGGGTCCCGTGGACCAACTTCCTCGGTTGGTTCATCGCTTCATTGACTTTCTTCGGCGTCTTCTACTACACTACCAAGACACAGTTGAAGTTGTCAAAGCACGCCATCGTATTCTACTATCTCTTCGGACTTGACAATGTCATCGGTGACTTGGTCTCGGGTTCAGCTGCACTAGCAGCAGCGTCTTTCGTTATCTTTACTGTAGCAACCGGGATCATAATTCTACTTCACCGAAGTAAAGTTTCAAAGACTAGAGTGCCGCAGGCAGTGCAGGTAGCCGGTTCTACTCGGCAGCCTGTAGCCTCCCAGTAGAAGCTACGGCACTTAGACGTCTCAGATATTTCCCGACAATAACAAAGAAAATGTAGAGAACGCTTCCGTTTGGAAGCGTCTCGCTTTTGGCTAGTCGACGAAGATTGTTTCTTTCGGAAAGACTTCGATGCCGTTGCCTGAGATCTTGTATGGGCGTGGTTGCATGTCGATTGGCGTCTCTCGCATCTTCTCCACCTGTAAGACTCGGTTGTATGTCTTGCCGACTTTGGCGTTGGACAGTATGACCACTCCGTGGGCTAGGTATTCTTCTAGCTGAATAGCGCGTTCGACCGTGGGACCCATCGCTCTGAGCTCTGTAGTCATGAGGCATGTCGCGCCTGTCTTCACGAGAGCGTCGACCAGGTCAAGTATGGCGGTTCTGCGTTCGACCATCTCGGGATACTGGAAGATCAGTGATGTGACGGGATCAACGACGACCCGTTTGGCATTGATTAGCTCGGTGTGGGTCTTTATTCCCTCGATCAGGCTTAGAATCGAAAAGTCTTTTCGTCCAATAGCTTGTCGTCCGATCTTGACTTCACCAGGCATGTGACGGAGCGGGGAGGCGTTGATGAACGCGAATTTTTTGCCCTTCTCGAGCTCTTCGAACTTCCATCCGAAGAGTGCCATTTCTCTATAGTAGTGGGACTTTGACTCGTCGAGGCTGACGAATGCTCCGTTCTCTCCGTATGTCTTGATCCCGTTCATTAAGAACTGGGATGTTAGAATAGTCTTGCCGGTTCCGGGTCCTCCAACGAGGAGTATGACTCTTCCTCGTGGAAATCCGCCGCTTAGAATCTCATCTAGTCCTGGTATCCCTGTGGGTGTTCTGTCAACCATTGGCATTTTGCTCTTTACGCCCTGACTCTGAACTTCGTATCTTTCGGCCATGGTATAAATCGCTTCGGATTTCTCCACTTCGAATGTTGTTTTGAACCCTATTGTTACCCCTGCACTACCACCATGGTAACGCCCTGTTTAGCAGAATTGGAATGTTGGGATTAGCGTCGGACTTCCAGGCCGCCCTCTCTGTGTGAGACCGAGTAACACTCGACGGTGGAACATGTGGCGCATCGAAAGAAGCACCAGTACGACCCCATGGTGCCACAACCGCTGCCTACGTTTGGGACGGTCCCGATTCTTCCTCACACGTTTCAGATAGTTCTTCGACTCTCGCGTCCTCGAACCTGGACTTTCGCCGCGTCCAGTTTTATCCTCGGTTACACACTTGCAGGGGGCTCATCGCTCTTCCAGATGGCGCTTGGTCTTGCAGTCGCGGGTCTCGTCACCGCAGCTACAAACGTTGTGAATGCCTTTGCAGACAGGAAAGAAGATGCTGTCAACCAGCCTAGCAGGGTTCTCTGGGTCGACCAAATAGGAAGACATGGAACCATCGTCAGTGTATTCATCCTCTACGCCTTAGCCTTCGCCGCTTCTCTACTTCTCGGCCCGCTCTTCATGATCGTCCTCGCGGTAGGAATATTCAACTCCGTGTTCTACTCCATGCGGCCCTTCAGATTCAAATCAAGACCACTACTCAGCTTGATTTCCTTCTCGGGAGCTGTAGGTCTCGCATTTCTCAGCGGCGTCAGTATTGTTGGCTCGCTAAGCCTCCTCAATCCGGTCTTCTTGTTAGTCACCTATTTCATGCTCACATATGGAACGGTGAAGAACCTTCCTGACTATTTCGGGGACAAGAAGGCCGGCACCAGGACAACGGCGACCGTTTTTCGAAATATTATCGGCGCGGTTAGATTCAGCACTATTCTCCTCTTCACGCCATATCTTCTTCTGGTCGGCCTAGTGGCAAATGGCCTTCTGGCCCCAATCTATCTCGCCGACCTCGGAATGGCAGTAATCCTAACGATTATCGTTGCAAGGATGCTCAAGTCGAAGTCATCTCAAGAGTTGGAGAAGACCCATACTATCGGATTTTTCTACGCTATCTCATTCCTCCTCTTTACACTCGTCTTAACATCGCCAACGTTGGCCTCAATCGTAGTAATTCTCTCGGCGTATCTCTGGACGCTTCTCGTTTCGAGGGTCAGCTTGGATTCTAGAGTCGAGAAGCGTGATTGGGAGAAGCCTCGGAGGAAGAGCAGTTGAACAATGCTCTAGCTACGAAAGAGTTCTCGTTCGATATTCTCAAAGGACTCATTATCAGTCCCGTATCGACGGGCTTCAACCTCGCGGTGATGGGACCTCCGGGGGTCGGCAAATCCACTCTCTGTCAAGAGCTTATCAGGGAAGCGTTCAAGTCAGGTCTTCGGTGTATCTACGTTATCACCAACAATCCGATCCCTCTCGTAAGGGAACAGCTTCGGGAGATGGGAGTTGCACCGGTCGCACGAAATGAACCGGTCATATTCGTCGACATGTACTCTTGGTTATTGGGCGAGAGGTCACCGGAGAGATTTCAGATCGACAACGCCTCGGACGTAGCCGCTCTCAGTGTCGTATTGTCGACCGCGGCAGAGACTGCAGGGGACAAGTCCTTCCTGATCTTCGATACACTTTCCACTCTGTTGGCATACAACTCCGAGGAGCTTACAATCCGATTCATGAAGTCGCATATTGCGAGGATGAAGAGACATGGCAACATCGGAGTCTATCCGATCGAGACAGGCATTCACAGCAACTCGTTCTACAATGAGGTCAAAGCAACCTTCGACGGGGTCCTAGAGCTAAAGCTTGAGGA
>JAJPJY010000115.1 GCA_021323995.1 bacterium
CCGGCAACGTCCGCGACTCAGGGTGGAGTCTCCAACTCGAGGTCCGAAGTCTATCTCGTGAGCGAGAGCGGCTACAGGAGGCGGGGATCGAAGCAGGCGAGATCAGGACTGTCCCAGATGTGATAAGCTACTTCGACCTCAGAGACCCCGACGGCAACAGCATGAGATGGTTCCAAACCCTGGCCTCGTACACCGAGGTCTCAGGCATCCCCGACTAGCATCTTCATTCTCCGTATCTGCCTATTTTTCTTCTTGATTTCGAGTGCTTGCCTCGGGTAGCTGGACCCATTTGATCGATCCTGAGACATATGCCGGTCAGAGTCTAGGGGACGGGCTGTTGATTCTAGTCTAATTCCTGATCTAGGGCAGATCGCTAATGCACGAGAAGACCCTGAAATTCATGAGCATCTTTTCTAAGTCTATCTTTCCTTCGACGACACAGAACGTATTGTTCAACCACTTGTACCTCTCGTCAGCACTTTCGAATACGGCGGAGAGAAGCTGCCTACCTAAGCCTCCAACTGTCACAGTTCTCCCCTGTAGATTGAAATGAAGCAATGCCCCGTCCTCAGTCTTGATTACAACCTGGGCGTTCGGCAACATCACACCGTCATTCCTTCGGTGAGGATGGTTAACCCATCGAACGGCTCCACGAATCTTCTCACCCACTACCGTACCGTCACCCTCGCCATAACCAATGCCCTCTTCCCCACCGTACGGCTTCGCAACTACGAACTTCATTCCGAAGATTGAGTCACGATACGCGAGTGCCATCTCGCACAGCGGTTCTATCTTCACGACATCGACCCGGATATCTGTCTACATATTCCTTTTGCATACCCATACTTGGACGTTCCAAGTCGCTCATAGGAATCGCGGTCTCCTCAGCAGGTATCGACGCTGGTTTATTTCTGCCCTTTAGAGAAAGGAAACCCGAGGAGGCCTCCCTTGGCCGGAAACGAACTTGGTGTGGACTATCGCGACCGTTTTCCAGCCGTCCCGGACGATAAGATCGCCGTCAAATCACGGATAGCGGCTGAGAAAGGCCGAGAACCAAAACTGCCTATCTTCTCGATCCTTGACTCAATAGACTTCTCGCGACATTTCCTGATCATTGGTGATGTCGGAACAGGGAAGAGCACCGTAACCCCGATCCATGAATACAATCTGTCTAAGGGCCAGAGGCAGATTGTCATCCGTGAGCCGTCAAGGGCGGCGTGCAATGCTCTCCATTATTCGCTCCAAGCGCTCTATCCAGACCTTGACAATGAACTGGCGGTCATTACCAAGGACACTCAGATCAACGTCAATGGCAATATCAAGATAGTGACAGACGGCGTCCTGCTACGGATGCTAGCCGAGGAGTCGATCGTGGATTCTTCGATCTACTTTGACGAGAGCCACCAGATGAGTAGCCAACTCGAACTATGCATGAGCCTGGCGAAGAAGGAAGAGGACAAAGCTAGGAACCTGTTTCGGGTCATGAGCGCCACGATTGACCCGAAGGAGTTCCTATCTTTCCTAGGAATCTCGAATCTTTACCGAATGAGCGGTCGCCAGTATTCTGTCAAGATCGAAGAAGCTCTCGCAGGCGACCTTAATGGGATGTTCAGGATATTAGACCAATATCTCTACTCCCAGCCTCGGGACGAGTCCTGGCTAGTCTTTCTCCCCACAAGGAAGCTAGTCGAAAAATACGCTGACCTCTATCGCGGCGTCTATATCCACGGAGGACTTGAAGGGTCCGAGATCAACCGGATCCAGCGGCGAGCTGAACAGGACAAGAATCTGAGAATTTTTGCGACTAACGTAATCGCGTCCAGCGTTAACATATACGTCGACAACGTTCTGATCTTTGATGATGTTATCGATAGCAAGGACAAGCTAGGTGTGAAGACGCTCCATTACGGAAGTATCGACAACAACACTCTGCTTCAGATGATGGGCAGAGTTGGCCGCTTCAAGCCTGGCCGAGCCGTCATTCTCACCGACTCGCCGCTACCGCCGACGATCGATCCTATCCCAGTACGGAAGGCTCTCGAAACGGAGACCCCGTTCGACCTAGTACTGCTCATGTCCAAGTATGGTCTCAAACTCTCGGAGCTAGAATTCATGTCGAGAGTAGACCACCGAGAGGTCGCGTTTGCAGAGAACTGGCTTGTTGAGATTGAAGCAATCGCCCGGCGTACCGGCAAGACTACCTGGAAGGGACTCTTGATGAGCGAAATCCCATACGAGCCCGACTTCGCACACATGATCTCCACTGCTCTGGTCTCTGGCGACTATGATATGGCAAGGTTTCTCCTGGCCAGTGGATCCTTCGGCGACTCCCTCAACCATGCCTACAAGACGGATATGGAACGCACCGCTCGGAAGTTCATCTATGGCCTGGATAGATCTAACGAGCTGAACATCAAAGCACATCTCCTCAAAGGTTGGGCGGAGGACAGTAACGGGTCATTCGTGACAAAGATGGTCGCGAACGGCCTCTTCCCCGGATACGTCGAGGAAGCATGGAAGAATTATGAGGCGGCCAGAGACGCGCTGAACGACCTGCTCCAAGAGTCAGAGAAGAAGCTCATACCAAAGGAGGTCGTGGTAGACGCGGACGTTAACAAGCTCAAGCATTACCTCGAGGACTGCTTGTCATTTCAAAGATTCGGCCCACATGAAAAGAAAGGTCATGAGTTCCAGGAGATGAGCATCCATGGACCCTTCTACGCAAGAGCGTTGACGATAAACTACAGACGCATACTATTCGATATAGTCGCCCTGAACTCTCCAAATAGGGGACGCCATCAAACCAGGCGATAAGACACCATGAGATTTCTTCGCGGCGATTATCGTTTCAAGTCTCAGGGATTGCAAGCTTCAATCGACGAAGGACCGCGGTTTAAGCGGGAAACTGATCAATAGGTAAATTTTTCTCCACCGCTCTCTTAATGAGTTCCGAAGACAATCCATCTTTTCCTTTCCTGGCTAGATCAGTCTTTGCCTTTAGTCGAGCATCAGGCAAACCGACGATTCTTTTCTCAATCCATCAATTTGATTAAAAGCATGAATTTTGCCAAGAAATACTGCTCAGTCGATCTATCACTTTCAATCTGTCTAGGGTTGGCTTTCGGTCCGCTCAGGAGTGTCCGTGGTGACCGGAACTAGATATGGCATCGGCCATTTCCTCCCAGTACCAAGTAGTATCGTCCCCGAAGGGCACGAGATGGTTTATGACTGTTGTTCCTGTGAGCTGGAATTCTGAGGCCGCGCCTCCCGGCCCCGTTCCGAGAATGAGTGTAAATCCAGATCCGGGCGAAAGTGTTCCGAAGCTACTCTGTTGTGCGACAGCGATTATCATCTCGTTATTATTTGCGGTGGATATGTTGACTGATGGAGCATTGCTGTAATTTGTGGAGCTAACCGGTTGAGTGAGCGAGGGGTCAAAGGGATTGTTGACATTAGCTCCACTAATGCCGATGGCGTAGAGACCGTTGTACTCGCCGCCGTATTGGATGCTGGCGCAACCTAGGATGGACTCAGTGACTATGTCTGATGATAACTGATTGGGAGTCTGTGCCCAGAATTCTCCGATCTGATCGCGGTTGCTACCAGTGGTGCCGTCGTTTCTTCCTGAAACTCCTCCTCTATTATGCCAGACCAATCCTGAGGTGTCCTGTACCGTAAATGTACAGCTCGTTTGAAGATCAAGGGATTCGAACGTGAAGACCATTATGATGTCATTCGTCTTCGACGTTGTTAACGTCGTTGAGCAGGAGTTAGTCGAGTGACCGCAGCCTGCCAAGTTAGTGCCATCAATCGTCAGTGCGACCGCCTTCGTGTCCGGTGATGTCGCAGCATTTGCGGCGTGGGCAGCGAGAATGGGAGCTGACGCTGAGATGATGAGGCAACTCAATACGATAACTGAGATAATAGATTTCACGCCAAACATCGAAGTCTCGCGTTTGATGAGATGAAAACGTGTTTGGCTGACAAAGGACATGACCTGAGGTTCGAGGCTCAGTAGTTAAGATTATCCTAGAGTCGGGGGCAGTTAATCAAGGAAGATTCAGGTGAAATAGGCAGAGTCGTTTGCTTCTTGTTTCAGCCGTTTCTTGTGTAAGTAAGTCACGGTTTGCCATTGACTGTGAGAAAGCAGGAGGAGAATGACGGGCGAGAGCCGGGCTTTGCCCATTCCCTTTTTCGTGCCATTATCAACGGATTCCCATACGTCCGCCCACGTATCTTACAGCATGAGTCAATCGAATCGATTGTTTCCTCATTCGACCTTGGGGTATGGTAGCCCGGGGGAGATTCGAACTCCCGTCGATGGGTTTCTTCCTGGTTGGAAGTCCAAAGCCCATCATTGGCCGGGTCATTCTCGACCCTTGCTAGTCCACTACACCACCGGGCTACAAGAGACCCGGGTCCCCGGCCGAGTACCAATAAGCCTTCTGCGACACTCGGCGGTCAATGGCAAGAAGGGTGGCCTACCGGACGCTTGCACATGACCTAAGAAATCTCGCTGGGAATCCCTCGAAACGGCTAGAATCCATGAGCGAATTATTAACAATGAAGCCGCTGTATTTTCCTTTTGACACCTCTCACAGGGCACAGACTCTTGAAATCTTCGATGCGCCCTTCTATATTATGAATGGTTTGATTGCTAGCCTCAGGGATTAATCCGGATCAGCAGCGCCTCGAATCTCCTGAGGTCCACGCGCCTACCTCTCCTATGATGAACTTGCTCCTCAAGTTTCTCGAGACACCCGGAAATGTCCTGCTCATACAAGGTGCACCAGGAACTGGAAAGACAACTCTAGCGCTTGAGATTCTGTATGCTATTAGAGACTCGCACAGGGTCTACGCATCGACCCGGGTCTCACCGGTCAAGCTTCGCACGCAGTTCCCCTGGATCGACGAAGTCATCGATTCCATGTCCGGAAGATCCTCGAAGGCAAACTGGAATAGCGAATTCCAAGACCTCCGGGGCTCAGATACCGACAGCGTGCTCTCAAAGATCATACGCTTGAAACAAGCCAAGCAGAGATCAGTGCTGGTCGTGGACAGCTGGGAGGGAGCAATGCGAAACTCGACTCCGGAAGGACGCAAGATGTTAGAGACAGCCATCCTGTCCGAACTGGATCAGACGAAAGTAAGCGTGATTCTCGTGAGCGAGAATGGAGAGGCAGACAGGCTAGGCTACCTTGTCGACGGTGTTGTGACGCTTGAGCAAAACAAACTGGATCGTCGGAGAATGCGGGCGCTTGAAGTAGAGAAGCTAAGAGGGTTCAGAGTCGGGAACCAACACTTCCCCTTCTCTCTTGAAGGAGGCAGGTTCACATTCATGAACGAAGAGCAGTTGGAGGGTCCGCCGTCCATACTAAGGACCCCCGAGAATATCTTGCACACCGCAACCCACTATTCCACGGGAAGTAGCCAACTAGACGAGTTACTGGGAGGTGGCGTTCGAAAAGGCGCTTTCTTCCTGATAGATTCGGAGAACACTGTCTCTCCTCAATCTTTACGATTGTTAGTCAATATGATGAGGTCGAACTTCGTCAATCAGGGAGGAGCGTGCTTCAGTGTTTCAACTGGAAGCTTTAGCTCCGAAAACCTTGCCGAGTCGCTTAGGCCGTACATAGGCGACAAGGCTCTTGAAGAGAGAGTTCGGATACTCGAATTCAACTCTCAGTTGCCCTCGAAACCTTGGATATTGAAGCCGAGAGGTGGGCAACTGAGGGATCTCGCGGAGTCGTACAAGGCTTGGGACGTCTTGAAAGAAACGGCGATGGGCATGATGGTGACCTTCGACTTTGACCGGCTCGTTCAGACCTACGGTGAGGACCTGACTCTTCCAGGATTCGCCGAGATAGAGGAAGGATTGAGGGACGACCAGACCTTCAGCATTGGAATTTCGTCACGGCCCACCAAGCTACGAGACGAGTTTCTCCGACAGGCGGACTATCACATCAAGCTCCAAGACTGGAGCGGCCACCTTCTCATCTATGGAGTAAAACCGTTCACACAGGTCCACGGAGCCACGTACTCCTTCGACAAGGGATACCCGTCTCTCGACCTTGTAGAGATCGTCTGACCCAATCCTGCAGGTCCAAGTTCGAAAGAACCCTCGGGGTATCGATCTTCAATAGACTCAGAGGACTGACTGAAGGGATTGTGGCGATGGCGCCCCTCGATAGTCCACCTGCACCCTGGGCTACAAGAGACCCGGGTCCCAGCCCGCGACCCAATAGCCATCATTAGCCCGAGTGACTTGCTTGAGAATCGCTGTTCGCCGGTCGGAAGATAGTCCGAGCATATCACACACTATTTCGAAAGCACCTTTGTATTGTCGCAACTTAGAGAGGACAATAGAAGAACGGAACAGTTTTGCTCATGCATCGAGGAGCGTCCAATTACTTTCGGCCTCCACCGTTCCGAATTGTCAAAAACAAGCATTCTTTTTTCAAAAAAATTTTGAGCTGATGCACGCGGCCGGAGACAAGTTTGTTTCGCACTCCTTGCTCAGAAAACGAAATTCCGACTCCCGTCCGAATCCCGAGGAAAACGCCTGGAAAACAACTCTCAAGGGGTAGACAAGTCCGATCACGCCGCGAAGAAAGGCTAAATTCGAACGGCCAATCCTCAATAACTATGAAGCTGGTCCTTGATCAGGATGTTCGTGAGGGCACGATAAGGGTTGATCTTGCGTGGGAGCTGTTCTTTGGGTCGAAGTCCAGCCTTCCCGAGGGGCATGGTGCCCGGCTGATTCCTTTCACAAACTGGCTCTGGGACGAGCTAGGCAGGAAGGCAGGATTCCTCAATAAGAGCGCGGGCAAGGAGCTAACCCTGGCGATTCCTGCCTTGGGCCAAGATGGGCTCGACTTTCTAGTTCGGATAGCTTCTTTCTGGGCAGAAGAAGTCCATGTGAAGAAGGCTGGAGTGGTCTCCGAGAATCTTTGGAAGAAGCCGGTCGTAAACTTGTTCGACGACAAGACTCTCGACGGCTCCGAGAAAGCGCTGATCCGCAAGGATAACACTGAGGATAGCTATCAGCGCTTCCTCATGCCGTTGCTCGGGCCTGGTAGGGCTTTCTTCAGAGTCGAGGCGCTGAAGAATGGTGAGACGCCTGCCCGCTTCCACAGCCATTCTCACGTTGACGAGTACTATCTGATTCTCGACGGGTCCGGAACGCTACGGTACAATGACAAGGAAGTGCCGGTCAAGCGGGGAGACCTGATTGGTAAGCCGGCGGGTCCAGACGCCGCATCCCAGCTGATCGCTGACCGCGGCGAACCGCTCCGGCTACTAGACATGGAAATATGGCACGACCGGGCCCAACTCTCAAAGGATCTCGTCCGGAACCCTGATCATAACGAGATGTTCATCAGAGGACCCGGCTGGAGCGGCCTCTTCCCCGCCGAGGCGTTTCAGTCTTCCGATGATTTGTGGAAACACTACAACGAAGGATACCGTCGGACCCTCGATGGAGGCTGGGTCCCGTCCAAGAACCGAGGCCATAAGAAGATGAGAGAAAATACTCAGTAAGTTCAGCTAGACTCGGACCCTTAAGCTGTGCCAATGACCTAGGAAATCTTAGCTAATATAGCGAACCAGCGGAGCGTCCTCGATATGAGGATGCCATCTGGCAAGTCAAGAGTCCTGCTTGTCCTTCTGGTTGTGTACGCCATCCTTGACATTCTCTTGACGCCACCCGCAGGTCTTGAGACTCGCAATCCTGCACTTGTAACTAGCCTAGGTGCGATCACTCTTGGATTGTTGTTCACTGGCCTCGCCCTCGGCGTCGTTTCTATTGTTCTGCTTTTCTCCAAACCAAGGCGAGTGCCGATCCTCTCAATAATCGCTGGGATTCTATTTCTTCCGGCAGTCATAGCTGAACAAGTGGGCTACTTCTCATCGTTAAGGCCGCCAGTTGCGATTGAAACAGTCGAAATAGTACAGACACTTGTATCGCTCATAACGATATTCGTAGCCGCCAGCAATTATCGCCAGAGAGTGACGTAGCAAGACGAGTTAGAGCCTTCAGTTATACCAAGTCTGAAATGGCCTCGCTAAGGCCGCTAACAGCGTCGCTAACTCTTGGGGATGCAAGCTTTGCCGAGGGCAAACAGAGCTGGACTACTGTGGTATCACCAATCTTCCGCAAAGCCTTTCCCGACCTTGCCGAGTAAGGCTTCATCATGAGACTGCTTGACGGTAAGACCGCGGTGATTTACGGAGCGGCCGGCAATATTGGAACTGCTGTTTCAAAGGCGTTCGCTAAGGAAGGCGCCACTGTAATTCTCGCAGGTCGCACCATGCGTACGCTGGAATCCCTCGCTAGTGACATCTCCAAATCTGGAGGAATCGGGGAGGCCGCACGTGTTGACGCTCTCGATTCTAGGTCCGTCGAGGAGCATCTTCACAAGCTTGTAGCAGCTAGGAGAACTCTCGATGTTTCATTCAACTTGATGGCGACCAGTGTTGCGATGGGCTCTCGCCTTGATGCGCTAACTGACGAGCAGTTCATGAAAGCCGCATTTACAAAGGTCAGATCACAGTTCATCACGGCCACATCTGCGGCTCGCGTAATGCAGAAGCAAGGGAAGGGAGTGATCCTAGCGCTCACTACGCCGAACGCCCGGTTGCCAATGCCGAACATGGGAGGATTCTCGATTGGCGGTGGGTCGATCGAATCCCTCTGTCGCCAACTCGCCCTTGAAGTAGGACCTTCCGGAGTCAGAGTCGTCTGTATACGAACAGGAGGCACTTCAGACAATCCTGTGCTCCAAGAAGTTTTCGCTCATCTCGCCAAGATCAAGGGAACCACGAAAGAGGCTGTCGAGAAATCAGAAGCAGAAAAGACTGCGCTCAAACGGGCTCCCGTCAACGCTGAAGTAGCGAACGCGGCGGTCCTGATGGCATCGGATTATGCGAGCGCCATTACAGCAACAACCGTAAACGCCAGCTGCGGAGAACTTGTGGACTAGCCTCGATGGCGTTCGAACCACGACTGTGCAGGTGCCGTGCCGCGATGCTCGTTTTTGCTTTCACTGGCTTAAATAATGAGTTTCTCTGAAAAAGCGAAAAAGAGAGAAGGATCGAATATGCCCAAGCGAGCGGCGTGGACTCTCAGCACGGCAGTTTACTTCCTAGTCCTCAGCGCGTTTCTTATGATCCTCGGCGTAGGGGGAGCCGTGAGTTTCCTAGCGACGCCGGTACAAGGTGTTCCAGTCGGCGGCATCACTTGGGCCGTCGCAGAATTAGGAACCGTGGTCGTTGCCCTGATCGGTGTTCTCTTCCTTCGTTACACAATTAGGCGATGGGGGAAATGGGAGGGCCAGACTCCCGTTTCAGCTCAAGGATAGACCGCACTTGGCTTCTGTTTAAAACAGACTGCTCAGAGCTGAGGCGGGTCTAGTCGACCCGTCTCGGTACTGATTATTTCAGAGGTTTCGAGCTCTCAGAATTTACGATGTAGACGACGTGAGCGAGTAGAAGTGCTGTGATTCAAGCTGTCAAGGCAACCATTTCGGTTATAGTTATTCCGAGTGGGATAGGTTCACCTACGAAGAAGAGTTCAGCCTGGTCAAGTGGGGCGATAAAGACGTACGAGATTGATGCAACGATTCCAGTGAATGTCGCGACTCTGGGCTTCTTGAAGATCAGGATCAGCGATGCAATATCGAGGATTGTCGTGCTTAGGAAGAATGGAATCAATGCGAAGGATCTGAGTGCAGACAACGGCCGTGTCTCCAACCCTGCAGGAGTGAAGAGGAATCCACAGACGGACATGACCGCAAACGTGGTGGCGAGAATCTTCTCGTTCCTATTCAGTTTCATTCTCTAATTCGACAGCCCTAAGCGAGATACTTGTCTATATGAGATGTTTTCAAGAAGCAGACGGTGTTTAGCCGCGTAGCTTCGACGCTTGCTTTAGACCCGAGATGGTCTTCTTTAGATGATACGGAGCTTCTCCAGGATCGTCCAGATGTTCGGCAACCGTTCTGACGAGAACGCTACCGACAATAGCCCCGTCTGCACCAGCACGCAGAAGCGATGACACATGGTCTGGTTGGCTGATTCCGAAACCCGCCGATACCGGTATCCTTCCCCTCGCAATGGTCTTGACTGTCTTCACTGTTTCTAGTGCTTGGGGAGTGAGAATGTCACGCGGGCCTGTGACCCCGAACAAGGAGACGAGATAGACGAACCCTCTCGACTTGTCTACGATGTTCAAGAGTCTTCGCCGGGAGGTGTTCGGCGAGGCAAGATGGATACTGTCAATGTTGTGTTTTAGAGCAATGTCACGAAATCCGTCTCCTTCCTCCATCGGAAGATCTGGAATGACAAGGCCTCGGACACCGTTCTCGCTTGCACTCTTTACAAACCGCTCGATACCCATCGCGAGAATAGGGTTGTAGTATGTCATAATCAGGAAAGGGATCGCAAACTGTGTAGAGAGTTCTCCGATTGCGTCGAGAATCTTTCGAGGAGTTGCTCCTGCGGAAAGGGCACGCACGCCAGCAGCTTGGATAACCGGTCCATCTGCGACGGGGTCGGAGAATGGGATGCCTACCTCGACAAGGTCTGCTCCACCCTCAATCAGCGAAGTAGCATTTGCCCGGAACGATTTCGGATCCGGATCGTAACCCATGAGGTACGCGATTACTACTCCTTCCCCACGATTGCCTAGTTCTCGGAATTTCTGTTCAATGGGGTCGTCATTGTGGAAACTGTCTTGCAATGATGTCCACGTCCTTGTCTCCTCGGCCTGAGAGGTTTACTATGATCGAGTCCTCCTTTTGGAGGGACCTTGCCAGCTTTGTCGCGTAGCTGATCGCGTGAGCTGGCTCCAGCGCTGGAATGATTCCCTCAAGTTGGGAGAGTAGCCTGAATCCGTCCAACGCGTCCGAGTCTGTCTGTGTAACATATTTTGTTCGTCCCACGCTCATGAGATACGAGTGTTCTGGACCAACCGCGGGATAGTCGAGCCCGGCTGAGATGCTCTCGGTGGATTCTACCTGGCCTTCCGTGTTCTGCAATACGTAAGTCATCATTCCGTGCAATACACCCTCTCGACCAGCAACAAGTGGGGCAGCATTTTTCCCCGGAGACATATTGCGCCCTCCAGCTTCGACACCGTAGAGTCCCACTTCCATATCACTTAGGAAAGCGTGGAAAATGCCGATCGAGTTGCTTCCTCCACCGACGCAGGCAACTATTGCCTTTGGGAGTTTACCTTCTTGTCTCAAGATTTGTCGTCGTGCCTCTTTGCCAATGACGCTCTGAAAATCGCGCACCATGGTTGGGTAAGGATGCGGGCCTACGACGGACCCGAGCAGGTAGTAAGTGTCCTCAACATTGGTCACCCAGTCTCTCAACGCTTCGTTGATAGCGTCCTTGAGCGTCTTAGAACCCGACTCGACTGGATGCACTTTCGCTCCCAGCAGTTTCATCCTATAGACGTTGAGTTTCTGCCGCTCAATGTCCTCGCCGCCCATGTAGATCTCAGCCTTCAAACCGAGTGCCGCACATGCCATCGCAGTCGCGACACCATGCTGTCCCGCTCCGGTCTCGGCTATGATCCTGTGCTTTCCCATGTTCCTTGCGAGAAGTGCTTGTCCGAGTGTGTTGTTGATCTTATGGGCGCCGCCGTGGAGGAGGTCTTCTCTCTTGAGAAAAATCCTAGCTCCTCCAACGTGACTGGTGAGCCGGCTCGCTAAATATAGCGGGGTTGGTCTCCCCGCGTACTGTCCAAGCCAACCAGCCAACTCTTTCTTGAATGATGGATCTTTGGAAAAACGAAGATAAGCATCCGCGAGAACCTTCAGGGGCTCCATGAGTGTTTCAGGGACATATTGTCCACCATACTTTCCAAACTTGCCAGTCGAGGATGCCGAGCATGCGAAGGGTGGACTGGTCATGCTTCGACCAGTTCCCGTACTTTGGCCTCGATATCTGAGGAACTCATTATCGACGTTCCGACTAGGAACGCGTTGACTCCACCTTCTTTTAGCCGTAGAATGTCTGCTGAGTTTTTGATACCACTCTCTGATACTAGGGGACGGTCAACGTGACCGTTGTATTCAAGCACTCGTTCTGTAGTCGCTAGATCAAGCTTGAAGGTGGACAGGTTTCGATTGTTGATCCCATAGAGGTCTGGTCTGTGACTCTGAAGGTTTCCGAATTCGGCCGGCGTGTTTGCCTCCAACAGCACCTCAAGCCCCAGGCGGCGAGCTTCTTGCACCAGTCTATCGAGTGGCACGTCGGTTAAGCGTCTAGTGAATAATTCACTGATCAAAACGACTGACCTTGCCCCCGCCATAGCGGCGGCCTGAAGTTGAGCAAGAGAAACGATAATGTCTTTCATAATCAACGGGACCTCGACTTCCTGGCTAAGATTTGCCAATGTCTCTAAGCTTCCATGGAAGTCTTCCGGGTCTGTCAAAACGGAGATAGCACAAGCGCCACCCGCCAACATATCCTTTGCAATTCTTAGCGGGTCTTCTAGTTCTCTTATTTTTCCCGCGGATGGAGAAGCAAACTTCACTTCAGTAATAATTGGTGTACTCTGAGATTTCTGGATGGTTTCTACAAGACTGGCGGTCGACTGTTTTCCTGGCTTGATGTCGTCATAATATCCACGTCCCACCCTCTCCGCTGCCCTTATGGCGAGATTAGCAAGATAGTCAACCATCGGTCTTCAAGCCATATTTTCTAATCGCTCGAGGTTCCCCCCGGACATTTCAATCAGTTGACGCAGGATACTGAGTCCTCTTCCATCTTTGATCGCGTTAAGCGCAAGCTCGACTCCATTCCTCATGTCAGAAGCCTTTTCGCAGAGAACCAGCCCGGCCGCTGCGTTTGCCGCTACAATCTGGACCCGTGGGTCGTCTCTTCCCAGATGGCCGGAAAGTATTCTAGCGGTGACCCGGGCGTTCTGTTCGGGTTCTCCTCCAGCCACACTTTCTGGAGTAGCCTCGTTTAGTCCGAGGTCTTCAGGCAGGATTTCTTCCCTGACCGTGTTTCCATTCGTTTGGCTAACCAAGACAGTTCTGCCGGTTAGAGAAATCTCGTCTACGCCGTCTAGGCCATGAAC
>JAJPJY010000047.1 GCA_021323995.1 bacterium
CTCGGTCCAGGTGACCCTTCTGGGACAAATACCAGTACAGGACGGTCTTAGACGCTCCGATAGTATCGAGCCCGGCATCAATGCATTGCAGGATGCCCGAGTTCAACTTTGACACCACTACAATCACCTTGTTGCCCCTATCCCAGGTCCTGTGGAGATTGCCTTCGGCGCCGAAAGAACTGACTTGAGAAAGTATACACTTGAAAGACAGAGACCAAAGATGCCTGTCCACGTTGCTAAGTCTCCGTTCTCCTGAGTTGTGAAGAACGCGAAATATGCAAACGAGACGGTTGCGACGGCAAGACTATACCAGTAGAGAACTGGACTACGAGTTCGCGAATATACTCGAGAGAAGAAGAACGAGGAGGCTAGCAACGTTACGACTATCGTGGCTATCACGGACCTCTGAACAATCGAACCAAATTGTCCTATGCTGGATAGAAACGACGAGTTCAGAACGAAGAACCCAATCAGCAGCACAAAGATTGTCGTTGAAACATAGGAGAATCCGAGTCGGAGTTTGAGCCTGGTCCTTCTAACCGGGCTGCCTTTGTAGGTCAGAATCCCGCTAGATAGGTGAAGAAAAGCGGAGACTAGGGCTCCGAGAACATACATCTCAATTCCCTCGTCGACATTAAGGCCAGTGATGAAGCCTCCAACAGTCGATGAAAACCCGAACTCAAAAACAGCCAGGCCTAACAACAGAAGGTTTGAAGATCCAGTAGTGAGGAAGCTCTTCGCAGAGATTCGCACGACAATAAGGGAAACTGTGAGAATTACGAAGACGTTGATCACTATCTGAATCAAGGCCGACTGAAAAACTACTCCGTCCACCATGTCGAACAGGCCAAACGCGACGGCGAGTGACGCTATGACCGGAATACTCGCGACTCCTAGTTTCTGAGAAATCGAAATCGCTATGGAACCAGTGGGATCGCTCTTGGGCGTAACGACTTGAGAGGCCGGCCGCCTCACTCTCACTTATGAGACCCCGCTTTGGTTTGCGGCCTTGCCGTAAATGCCTCGCTCCAGCCTTCCACTCTTGCAGTCTTCCGGGGTGCGCCGCTAAGAATTTGCTCCAGATCGGTAAATTTTTCCTCGACCGCTATACCGACGGGGCTGATCTCGAACTCTTTGATGCTGGAATCTAGGGGCGATCCTCGAGCCTTGAAGATTACAAGGGCTCGTCTGAGAGCGCTTTGAGATTCGACCTGTCTTAGTGATAGAATCACGTCGGCAAGAGAAGATACCCAGAAATCGGAAGGAAGAGCGCCTTCACTGGTGCGGGCAGTTGCTAGACACGTGATTCCTCTCGACTTGCCCAATGTCACCAGCCGCCTGATCACCTGAAAAAACTCGTCGGGGTCCATCATTCTTTCGAGGCTTGTTAGGCTGTCAACCACCAGCCTTGCAGGCCTGAACTCGCTGATTTCCTGCCGTACTTCGGAGAAAATCCTTTGTATGTTGCTTGGGTCTGGGAAGAATGACATGAATTTCGCTTTTCTAGCCTCGACAAGCTCAGAGAGCTTCCATCCGAATGAACTTCCATGCCTCAACAACTCGTCTGGAGATTCTTCGTAAGAGGTGAAGAGCACCTTCTCATTGTTCATCGCCCCTCGAGCCAAGAATTGTAACGCGCTCGTTGTTTTGCCAGTTCCAGACTCGCCCATGACCAGCACTGTTGAGCCTTTGTATATTCCACCACTGAGCATCTTATCTAGGCCGTCGACGCCGGTGCTGACTTTTTCACTGTAGATCTTTTCCAACGGGTAGGGTGTTAGTGGAGGATAGACTACCAGTCCCCCGTCTCCTATGTCATAGTGGAGACGAGTTCTGGAAGTCCTCGTCCCTCGCATTTTCACAACGTCAAGGTTCCTGACTAGGTATCCCCTTGCGAGGGCGTGAGTGAGAACCACTACCGCGTCTGCGACGAACTCTTCAATTTCTCCCCCTAGAGCTTTCGACCCCAGAGGCTTTTCCGCGATGAGCATAGTGGTCACCCCATTCAGGCGGGTCATTCTCCCTAGAACAGTGTGAAGGACGATCCTCGCCTCGATCTTTCTAGAGAAGGCTTGAGCCATTGCTGAGAAAGAATCTATGACAAGACGTTTTGCGCCTAGCGAGTCGAGCTCTGAAATAACTGTGCTGAGAATCTCGTCGATTGCTTTGTCCTTTACTGTGACAAAGTCCAGGAACTTGAACAGCCCATCCCTTTCGCATTTTTCAAAATCCATTCGGGTCCGTCGCATATTTCGGAGAAACGCTTCACGGTTCTCCGCGAAGGACACGTAGACGCCCGGTTCTCGGTGGTTCGAAGCTCCATTGTACAAGAATTGGGATGAGAGAAGGGTCTTTCCTGAACCCGGGTGACCTGCAATTAGAATCAGATCTCCTCTAGGAAATCCACCCTCGATAGCGGAATCGAACCCTTCAACTCCAGTTGCAACCCTGTCCACGGATACCTCTCGGGTTTTCAGGTCGCTGGAGGCCAAAGGCAGCCTTTGAACGAGAATGCCGTCTAGCCCTTAATCGAAATGTTACTGGTAGGATTCGTCACAAGTTCGAGAAAATGAGAAGGTCCACCTATATTTTCACAAATTTCTCTCCAAATCTTGGAGGCGGTCGCTCCCTACTTCGTCCAGAACCACTTTCTCAGGTCTTAAGAACTCGGGTAGTAGCCTAATTTGTTAGGCGGGGGTTCCCGAGACCATTAGTAGCGTCTCGCTGTAGTGGCGGGATTCAGGTCAAAGGGGCAGGGCGGCTCGATGAGAGCAGTGCTCGACTTAAGATCCGACTCCAGGAGAAATCCTGTGGCGTAGGCCTTCATGGGTTCGAATCCCATCCCCCGCACCAAAAGCATTGAAGAATTTGTCGGCATTCACGACCGTTCTTTCTCCTCAAATGCTGAGAACGATCACAGTGTTCCTCGACACTTCAGCTAAGGGTAAGAGATTCTCCATAAACTGGAAAGCGAGCTCGACCATTGATGAGCCTTGCACAGGTGTGAAGCATGCGAAAGGATTTCCGCGTGCACGGTCTGCGGACACCGTGTCACCGGTTTCGATCATATTGGAGTCCGCGCGTCCACTTCACGCGGAGAACATGCCACGACGGGACCGAGGCGGAACACGACTAACAGCGGATCGGGAGTATGGCACTTTGCCCGTCCATGTGGTCACAAAATAGCTTCTCCCGCGAATTCTCCCAGGGTCAAATACAACGGGGGTCCTCTGTGGAAAGCCGGCTACACCTGGCAGAACGTCTACTGGGGCAGCTACTTCGCAACTCCACCTAATTCTTCATGGGTAAAACGGGTCGACAACGCCGTTACGAACATTGAAAACGACACAGCCTATTCTGGCGGACTCTCCGAATACAACGTTGGAATCGGCAAAGTCATTCCATCTGCTATCGTCAAGACAAACCCTCCAACCAGAGTATCAGACGTCCAGATCAAACAAACACTCACATCATGGATCAGCCAAGGCACACTAGCGAACTTCGGAAACCAAGGCGCTTACAACATATTCCTTCCACCAGGCGTCACCGTTTCACTATCACCCCTAGAAGCGTCCTGCAAGGTCTTCTGCGACTACCACAACACGGTCAACGGGACGAACGGCCCGTTCTACACGGTCGAACCATACCCTTGCGCCCAAGGCTGCAACCACTGCACCAGCGACCCGTTCGACACTCTCACTCAAGGATTGTCAGAGGAGATGGTTGAGCTGAAGACCGACATGGACCCTGGGACCGGATGGGTCATCGGAAACGAAGAGCTCTGCGACTACTGCGACGCCAATTTCGTCTGTAATAGAATCAGTACCGGCGAATTCGTTAACGCATGGTACGACAAAGGCAAAACCGCCTGCTGGACAGGACCCTCAACATCAAACCTAGAACTTCTCCCCACTAGCCTCGACTCTGGCAGGTCTCGCATACAAACAGGCACTTGAAACCCTCACGAACCCCCCGACCGGTAAGTTCTAATCGCCCATCAATAACCAGATCGAACGTGAAAGAGAGAAGGAAAACCCTTCCGCCCAAGCTAAAAGACATCTCCAACGACATCGAAAACGCGATTCAAGAAGCCAGGAAAATAAAGGAACTGACCATACAGGAAGAGGTTATCCTGGAACTGGACAAAGTCAACGCAACGCTAGAAGAAGCAAGAAAACAAATCACGAAGATAATGCATCCTTAGGCCCTCCGCTGAATGGCAAGAATGACCAGACCGCCAGGCGTGGTAGACATTCACCTTCTCATCTTCCGAGTCTTGGTCTGATTTCTAGTCCCGTCGTCAGAACTTGAGCTTCTCCTGGTAGGCTGCCAAGTCAAGGAACCCGTGTCCTGAAATATTGAAAGCTATCACCTTCTCCTGATTCTTGCGCTTACACTCTAGGGCTTGATCAATTGCGGCCCTTATTGCATAAGCGGACTCTGGCGCAGGCAGGAAACCCTCGACTTGAACGAAAATCTTCGCGGCTTCGAACACGTCTCGCTCGTCCTCTGGATAGGCTACAGCGTCCACGTGTCCTAGATGTTTCAGGTAGCTGATGAACGGCGCGGCTGCGTGGTAGCGTAGACCGTCGGCCTTTATCGGCGTCATATCAGCCTGGTGGCCTAGAGTGTACATTTTCAGGAGGGGAGTCTTTTCAGCGTGGTCGCCGTAGTCGTATCGGTACTCGCCTTTGACCAAGTTGGGAGCCGAGGATGATTGCGCTGCTAAGAACTTGCAATTCCTCTTTCCTTTCAAGACTTCTCCAGCGAAGGGCAGAATGAATCCTCCGAAGTTGCTGCCTCCGCCAAGACAGCCTATCATGAGATCCGGTTTTTCATCGATCAGGTCGAACTGTTTCATCGTCTCAAGGCCAATGATTGATTGATGAATCAGTACATGATTCAGCACGCTACCAAGGCAATATGCGTAGCCTGGGTTCCGCTCAGCATACTCCAAACCTTCGGACACTGCGATGCCTAAGCTTCCAGCTTGGTCTGGATTCTTGGCGAGCAAGGCTCGTCCAACCGATGTCTCATTACTAGGCGACGCAACCACTCTTCCTCCATAGAGCCGCATCAGCGCCCTTCGGTCAGGCTTCCAGTCATAGACGGATCGGACCCAGAAGATAACGCACTTCAGACCCTGAAGACTCGAAGCATATGCCAGGGCTGTCCCCCACTGCCCGGCGCCCGTTTCGGTTGAGACGCCTTCGAGTCCCTCCTCCGCAGCGTAATACGCCTGTGCAAGAGCCGTATTGACCTTATGGGATCCGGTGGGGGAGAGGTCTTCTCGCTTGTAGTAGAGCCTGGCGGGGGTCTTGAGATATTTTTCGAGCCGGCGGGCACGATAGAGTGGGCGTGGCCTCCCCGCTTGACGATAGAGATCTTGAACGGGGTCCGGGATACTGATCCATCTCTCAGTCGACGTCTCCTGTTGAAGACAGTGTTTCACAAGGACTTTTGAAAGAAACTCGAGCCGTGAAGGACCCTCATCGGGGTCTCTTGGTCGAGGAAAGTCGCCCGGAAGATCGGCCACAATGTTATACCATGAACTTGGAAGATCGTCAGAGCTTAGAGTGATTTGGTCCCGTTTCCTCAAGAGAGCCTCTTGCAATCTAGATAACCATGGTCCCCCTGGTAGGCGAAGAATTAAGCCTTCAACGGAACCAATCTCACCAGTGCTGGGAGTGGACAACCTGGCTAGAAGGCCGTCTTCCACGATCAAGTGAAGGTGAAGGCACGTGCCGTTCATAATCAGGGTATCCGATCGAGATCACTCCGACCGGAACATGATCGTCCGGAATCTCCAACTCCTGCCTCAATAGGTCCGGTCTGAAAGCCCCAGCAATGTAGGCTGCAAGCCCCTCGCTAACAGCACCGAGAAGAATTAGCAGAGATGCACAGCCAGCGTCGAAGTACCAGTAAGGTACCGGCCAGTCAATCTCTGTCCCATCCGATCGGATCTTATCAGGCTCATGATATCGGTCATGATAGAGCTTCTCACTGACACATGGCACAATCAATACTGGAGCATCTCCCTTTAGCCGGTTTAGTTCTCGGAGTCGGTGGACTCTGTCAGGTTCGGTGACGACTACGAAAGCTACTCCTTGGCTGAACCCAGCACTGGGATAGTGCTGAGCCAGTTCAATTATCCGACGAACCTTGTCTCCTGAGACAGGTAGAGGTTTGAACGCGCGGATCATGCGCCTCTTCCTAACCACTCGCTCGAATTCCATGCGAGCTTCCCGAAAGATCGTCTGCTTGAAAAGGGATACTCTAAAAGAGGTGGACGACTTAGTTTGTCTTCGCCGTTTCCTCTTCGCTTCTCTCAGGCATTTGCCCGATTTGCTTCCGCGTAAAACTAAGCTCTCGCCCGTGAGCTTGCATTATGTGCTCTCGCAACTGCTCCTCTGACGTTATGAACTGGAGAAAGACAGAATCACAGTATGGGCACGTATACTTCATACAGACTAATCTAGGGATGGTCATTGGCGACCGTTAAGTCTTACTCCTTGATCGCAGGATTGTCCCTCGAGCTTGAGGCTATTCTTCTCTTGTCTTTTCGGCTGTTTGCCGAAGCTGAAATGCTGAGAATCCTGCGAGGATCACGCCGGTTTCAATGAAGGCCACTAGGATCAGCATGGACCCAACAAGTGAGACTCCCAACTCCCAAGACGTAATTCCCATGAAACCACCTGCCCCAAGGACGATAATGAGTAGCCGCGGTAGATTCCACGATGAGTTTTTGTGCTTCTGGGACATTCGCCTGTTGGAATCTGGAGATAGCTACTCTGGATTGAAAAGAGCCATCTACTTTTGTCGCTGCAAAAGATTCCAATCCCCTTAAATGCCGTAAACTCATACGTGGCTAGTTCCTCCTCCTAGGAACTTACGACTCGCGGTAGGACTTTGAAAGCAAGATTCAGAGTCAAAGTACATATTCGCTAACGGACAGATGTGTTGTCATGTTGAAGACCTCCGAGGTGAGCTCCGGAATTGAAGCCGCTTCCAATAGTCTGGAAATCCTCGGGCTAGAGACTGATCGATGGAAGGCTGTCCTAGCCAGAGACGCGAGCAAAGACGGCACCTTCGTCTTTGGGGTCCGCTCCACGGGAATATACTGCAAACCCTCCTGTCCTTCGAGACATCCTCGTATCGAACAGGTCGTTTTCTTCAAAGGAGCCGACGAAGCGGAACTTTCGGGATTCAGAGGATGCAAACGATGCCGCCCGAGAGAACAGGGAAACTCTCCCAGAAACGAGTCGGTTCAACGAATTTGCCGGTACATCGACGGCCATATTGATGGGAAACTTACTCTCAAACGTCTAAGCCGCGAGGCAGGTCTCAGCCCTTTTCATTTCCAGCGGACATTCAAGAAGGTTCTCGGCATCTCCCCTCGCCAATACATTGAGGCGCGACGATTGGAGAAGGTCAAAGAGTCCTTAAGACGTGGCGAAACTGTGACCGACTCCCTTTACGCAGCAGGCTTCACTTCCAGGGGCAGACTCTACGAGAAATCATCAAGCCTACTCGGAGTCAACCCGGGCACGTTTCGTCGAGGTGGCGAAGGGTTGTCCGTACATTACACGATTGTTGATTCTCCAATAGGACGATTGCTGATCGGAGCGACGGGAAACGGAATATGCGCCGTATGCATTGGAGCCTCAGACGAAACCGTAGAGTCAGCACTGAAGGAGGACTACTATGCTGCGGTCCTATATCGGAACGATCATCAGATGAAAAATTGGGCGGAAGAATTCTCAAAATATTTTGATGGGAGAGAATTCCCAAGAAACCTGCCTATTGATGTGCAAGCCACAGCTTTCCAACGGAAAGTCTGGCAGCAGATAAGGTCCATACCCTACGGCAAAACCTCATCCTACTCGGAAGTCGCTGAGATTATCGGAAAGCCGAGAGCAATCCGAGCCGTGGCGAATGCGTGCGCGACGAACCATATCGCTCTACTAATCCCGTGCCATAGAGTAGTGGGAAAGAACGGAGACCTTCGAGGCTACAAATGGGGACTCAAGAGAAAACAGACACTACTCACCCGGGAAAAACACTCCTGAATCCCGCTCCAAGACACAAGTTTAGCGGGGGAATCAGTGAAACAGGGCAAGGGTGGAAATCAGGATCAGCAAGCTTCTGTTAGAAGGCCGGTTTCGCTCATGGTAATCGCCGGAAACCATACTTATGAAAGACTAAGCGTCATCTGGGCTCGAAAAAGCGGAACCCATGTCGACCCAAACCTCCGGCCTACGAAAGATGGTGACGACCCGCTATGCGGTTGCGTTATACATGAGTTCGGTCTTAGGCTCGGGCGTACTCGTCCTCCCGGGGCTCGCAGCCCAGATAGCAGGACCAGCCTCACTGATCGCCTGGGTCGGCCTCTCTCTCGCCAGCTACCCGCTAGCCTACACGTTCGCCAGCCTTTCAGCCCGCAAACCAGAATCCGGCGGCGTCTACGGCTTCGCCAAAGAGAGCTTAGGACCCCGAGCCGCGAGCGCAGTAGGCTGGCTCTTCATACTATGGTTCGCATCAGGAGCACCCGTCGTCACCGTCATCGCAGCATCCTACCTCGCCTATGCAGTCCCAATGAGCCGGGCAATGATCTATACGATCGCCGCACTCATAATGCTCGCCGCCTTCATAGTCAACTATCGAGGAATAGTAGTCAGCAGCCGAGTACAGCTTACAGTCATCATAGCCATCCTCGCCCTACTCATCACCGCAGTCACAGCCTCAGCACCCTCAATCAGACCGGCCAACTTCATTCCCTTCTTCCCAAACGGACTCGTCCCGATAGGCGTGAGCGCTGTACTCATCTTCTGGTCATACCTGGGCTACGAGAACGTCTCGAACGTTGCTGAAGAGTTCAAGAATCCTGAGAAAGACTTCCACCGGAGCATATTATACAGTGTCAGCGTTATCAGCATCCTCTACGTCTCCGTCGCCATCGCTACCATCGGAACCCAAGCCTACAAGGCCGGAGGGAGCGTGGCGCCATTCGCTGCAATGCTCAGCAATGCTCTGGGAACCTATGGCGCGATTGGAACAGCAATACTCGCACTCGTCATAATCTTCGGAACAGTCAACGCCTACACCACCGGAATGAGCAGAGTAATCTACGCGACCGCCAAAGACGGAGGACTGCCCAGATTCCTCGACAAGATTCATCCCCAGACCCGGGTCCCAAATCGCACACTGATCCTTATAGTAACAGTCTCCTGGGCCACAATCATAATCTTCTACTTTCTCAACTTTGACCTTGCCACAGAGCTGCTCATCCCTAGCGGCGCAGCCATCCTAGTCTATCTGGTCGGATCAGCCTCCGGCATCAAACTCCTCAAGATCAAAGGAGTCAAACGATCCTTCCCATGGATCTCACTGATAGTCTCGATCGTCATGATCCCATTCGTCGGACCCCTGATACTCGTCAGCCTAGCATTCGCAGCCATAGGCTACTTCTATGGCAGAAGAGCGCAACCCAAGACGACGCCGGGACCACTTGAACTGAGGAAATAGGATAAATCATCAAGAAACTACGAACTCATCATGGTTATCGTCGTCTCGAACAGGATTCCAGTCAAGAAAGGGTACGAGGAGAGTTTCGAACAGCGATGGAAGAACCGGAAATGGGCCATCGCTAACCATCCAGGATTCATCAGGACAGAGGTTCTCAAACCAGTAAAAGGAGACCACTACATCGTGGTCACCCACTGGCAGACAATGAAAGACTTCGAAGCGTGGACGAGCAGCAACTCGTTCGCGGAGTCCCACGCGAATGCACCGACGCGCGAAGCATTCGCGGGACCAAGCCAGCTAGAGATACACGAAGTAATAGCCGAGAAATAAACCGGGTTTCACCGGAAGTCGCCGGACTCGAAAATTCGATAGCGAGGCGAGATCCGATTGAAGACGGACGTCCTAGTTCTCGGTGGAGGAATAATGGGTCTCGCCGCAGCCTACAATATCGGCAAAGCCGGGGACTTGGAGGTTGTCGTGCTCGACAGGTACGGAGTAGGAAACGAACTTTGTAGCTCAAACGATGTCAACCGTGTGTTCCGCTATTCCTATGGCAACGACCAACTCTACACAAGAATGGCCGTAGAAAGTCTTCGACTATGGAGAGAGATAGAGCAGGAGAGTAAGCAAGAGCTTCTCGTCCAGGCGGGCCTACTTCTCCTGAACGGAGACGATAGGAACGCGAATGCATTCAACGACGCAAGCCACAAGACCCTATCCAGGATGGGACTTGGTGCTGAGAGACTCAGCAAGAATGATCTAAACAGGCGATTTCCCCAGTTTCGGGCAAACGAAGCATTCTTCGATCCTCATGGTGCAGTAATCCTGGCATCAAAGGCGCTGACGACACTCAAGTCCCTGGCCGCGGCTCGAGGAGTGAAATTCCTGAAAGGACAGGCCCAGAAGATCATCCTTGATGGCCTTCCCACAGTCGAGACCGACAACCTAGGGTCCGTAGAGTTTCGAAAAGTGATAGTCACAACTGGACCGTGGACAAGCAGCCTACTTCGACCACGTTTGACCCCAATGAAACCAACACGCCAACAACTCGTCTACCTGAAACCCTGGACAGGCCTGGACGAGTATCGTCCCGGAAAATGCCCGATATTCTTCACCGACAACCACTACGGTCTACCAGCTGCCGGGATAGACGCCGTCAAGATGTCTGCAAAAGACTCCCCGGAAGTGGTGGATCCCGAAATAGTGAATAGAACTGTGGACGACGAGCAGATTGTCAGCTGCAGACAAGCGGCTAGAAAATTCGTACCAGGCATAGCAGATGGTGAAGTTGTTCGCTCCAAAGTGTGTGTGTATGACATGACAGAGAACTCGGATTTCGTTCTTGACAAAGACCCAGAGCACGCTAACACTGTCTTTGGCTACGGTTTCTCGGGACACGGGTTCAAGTTTGCGCCCCTCATCGGACGTCTTTTAGCACAACTTACCCTGGAATCGAAGCCAAGCTTCGACTTGGAGAGGTTCACGATCGACCCTGGCAGGAGACGAAAACCGATGCTGGGTGCTCACCTAGGCAAGGGCGAGTAGCACCGCCAACACCACAGCCCCGGCAACCGCCTCGAAGTGCATTCTCAACGCCTTCCGCCGATCTACTCTCTTCCATTCAACCGACTCCACCTTGTTCAAGGTCCTTGAGCGATTTGATGCGAACCCCTTGGGTTCATGAAGGTCGTAGGTTCCACGAGCCGCGTGCAGGACACAGAATGACATAGACCCCTCCAGAATTGCTAGGAGACCAATATAGACGGGTAGGACCAAGACAAGCCTGACCCCCCAGAAGACCTGACCTAAGAGAGTTAGACCTAGAATGACCGATAGTGCGATAAGGATGACACCTGTGGAGAGCCGCATGGCCCTGCCCCGGCGCCCAATATTGCACTTTCCGGGCGTGTATTCGGGGTCCATTCTTGATCAGGGTCTGCTAACAGTAACAAGCTTCATTTGGGCCCGATGGTATATAGATTGGCAGACTTGGCGGGCACATCCACCGTCACCCCTGAAAAGGACCAGCTTGGGTCAGCCCAGGCTCCACAGACCTACCCGGTCCAGGGACGAATGATGAGCGCCAGAAGGACAAGACCCCGGGACGAGGTGGGCCACTATGTCTGCCCGAACTGTGGAAGCCCCAGCCTAGTAAGAGATGCAGAGACCGGCGAGGTCATCTGCACCAACTGCGGATTCGTATTGTCAGACCCATCA
>JAJPJY010000092.1 GCA_021323995.1 bacterium
AGAAGATCACCGGAGCATGGACCGTTCTCTACAACGGTGAGGAACGAACAGTCCAGCAAATGGCCAAGTTCCTCGATGAGCCGGATCGACCGGTCCGTGAGAAGACTTGGCTACTTGCTGAGGAGCGCCGCTTCAAGGATCACGAAGAGCTCAACCGGATCTACGACGAACTGCTCAGAATCAGGGCCAAGATCGCGAAGAATGCAGGCTTCGATAGCTTCCGAGATTTCATGTTCCGAAAACTCAATCGGTTCGACTACACGCCCGAGGACTGCTTACAGTTCCATGTAGCTATAGAGCGCCATATTGTTCCGCTCGCGCGAGAACTAGACCAAGAACGAAAGCGGAAGCTCGGCGTTGAGATCCTACGTCCATGGGACATGGCTGTTGACCCTGAGAATCGGCCTCCACTCAGACCATTCAGAGACAGCCGTGAGCTTGTTGAGAAATCGGCCGTCGTCTTTGACAGAGTGAACCCTGAGCTGGGCAAGAACTTCCGTCGAATGTCGAAGCTCAACCTTCTCGACCTGGACAGCCGAAAAGGAAAAGCCCCGGGCGGGTACAACCAGGAATTGCCCGAAGTTAGATTTCCGTTCATTTTCATGAACAGCGTGGGTCGAGAAACCGACATGCGAACAATGCTCCACGAAGCAGGTCACGCATTCCACGGGTTCGCAACTCGGGACAGCGGTCTGCTCTACCAACAACGAGGAGCAGGCACTCCAATAGAGTTTGCCGAGGTCGCCTCCCAATCAATGGAGTTTCTAGGCGGCGAACACTTGGAGGGCGTGTTCTACAACCATGCAGACTATGCGCGAGCTAAACGAGATCATCTAATCGCCGAAATCAAACTGCTACCCTGGGTGGCGACGATTGACGCATTCCAACACTGGATCTACACGCATCCAGGACATTCCGTGACAGACAGGGAAGACTATTGGGTCCGCCTGAAGGAACGGTTTGGTGGGGGCGACAGCTGGCAAGGCTATGACCAGTTTTGGAGGTCTCGCTGGCAACGGCAGCTTCACTTGTACGAAGTCCCATTTTACTACATTGAATACGGCATATCGTTGCTAGGCGCTCTCGGCGTCTGGTACAACTACAGGAAGGACCCTGCAAAGGCTGTCAGAGCTTACAGGGAAGCGTTAGCCCTCGGAGGATCCAAGCCACTACCGACACTGTTCCAGACAGCTGGAGTACCATTCGACTTCGGTCCGAAAACTATCGAGCCATACGCCCGCGAACTTCGAAGTATTCTGCTTGTCTAGTGTTCTCCGGCCCCTAGGTCAGAATTCAATTCGCCTGAGCGTGCGCGGAACTCGGCAAGGTCCTGCATGGCCAACCTGTCGAATTGTTTCTCGCGCGCTTCGTCCGGTGGACCCAGCGACCTACCTGCGCTCCCTCGCTTGAGATCCTCTACCAAATGAGCAAACTCGTGTCCAAGCGTCAGCAAAGGATCACGTGCGACCTTGAAGACCGTAATGAGAAACTCGGGGTTGCCTTCTCTCTCACGATATGATAACAGGCCATCGTAATAGCCAAGTCTAGTGCCGCGAAGAGATGGAGGCGGGCCTGAATCATATCGTATGAAGACTCGGCCAGGATCAACATTGTATTTCTCGCAAAGGAATGTAAGGAAATCTCTGAAACCATCAGGGTACACCGGACCGGGTCTTGCCAATGTTGGCTTAGGCTATCTCCTTGCGAAGCAAAACCTCGCCAGGAACGACACGCATTGAATTGTACATGCTGACTGTGTGAAGTTTTCCATGTTTCTTCGAGACTTCGCCGAAGCTGGTCCGAGTGAAACCCTCTGAGGCGAAAAGTGCTTCGGAAGCTTCGTTATCTCCTTCTACACTGGCGAATACTTCTTGCGCCCCGTATTTTTTGAAGATTCGGAGAGCGTCTTCTAAGAGCAGTTTGCCGATGCCTCTCTTCCTTTGCTTCTTTGACACTGCGATATAGTAGACGTAGCCGACACTCCCAACCTCAAGCGTTTTCAGCATGATCAGTCCAACAGGCTCACCTGATGACATCGCGGCCTTGACAAGCTCAATGTCCCTGAGCGTTCTCTTCGAGTGCATTAGGTACCATCCTTCGAAGCTCTCGTCAAGTATCCGCTCCAGGCTAGAACGCTTTCCGACGGGAACGTCGACTATCTCTATCCCATCTTGACCGGTCAAAGGTCGAACACTCTCTCCGCATTGCCTCCGAGTATCTTCTCCTTGTCCCCCTCTTCCACGTCCAGTCTTCTAATCAGATCAAGCGCGTCGGAGTATTTCGATACCGGGTAGTCGGTTCCAAACATTATTTTCTCGGCGCCGCCTGCATAATAGACTGCTTCGCTTATCTTCCTGGCAAGCCACGCAGCATATTTTTCGTGATAAGCATCCTCAGCAGTAGTCAGTCCGGAAGTATCAGTGTAGACGTTCGGGTGTTTGTAGATCAGCTCGGCGACATCGTCGAACCATGGATTACCAAAGTGGCAGAGGACTATTGTCATGTTCTCTCTCTTGTTCGCCACCCGGTCAAGCGTTAGCGGGTGTGAGCGGGCGAGGTCGCCGCTGCTGAATGCCGTGTCCCCAGTATGGAAGAGTACTGGTAGACCTTCTGCTACCGCATAATCGTAAAGCTTGTCGAAGACAGGATTCTCTGCGGAGGCGTTCACATAGCCCAGCCGGATTTTGAAAGCCTTGACCTCTCTCTGGTTCTCCTCGGCAAACTTGATCGCGGCCCTCACTTCCTTGTACGAAGGCTCCACTGTAACCACTGGCGAGAGCATCTTGCCACTCTTTACGCACAGCTTGACGATTTCATCATTCGACAGACAACCGGATCCTTGCAGTGGCGGACTGAGCAGCAGGCCATGAGTAACGTTGTTGCTACGCATAGTGTTCAACAGCTCATCTAGGGTGTAGCTCAAACCGTTTATCTGTGCGAATCGGATGAGTGCATCGTCCTGGTGTTCCGACAGGTGCACGTGAGTGTCGACTATTTTCTCCACGTTTCTCTTCCCTAGCCTGAATCCGAACCGGAGCGGATGGGAAACAACTGGACCACGATCATCACTGCTGTCTTTCCGAATTGTCTGCAGGTCTCTTACGGTCTAGAATCTTGCTGACGTAGTCGACGAAGGGCTTATCCCACATCTCTCCGGATGATCGATGGACCGCTTGGAAGACAGGGTGCCTGGAAATCAGTTCGAGAAATGCGGCCCACTGTTTCCATGTGTCATCGTCGATCCATTTTCGCCGGTAGAGGGCGTGCAACCTCTCGAAGAATCCGTACATCTCAACGACATAGTTGCGGATGACCATGTCTTCGCGTGTGGGTGTCTTAGAGTCTGGTCCACCGAGTTGAGCTCTGTCGAAGAGTTCAAGCTGGAAGCGGTACAGCTCAGGAACGTCAGACATCCTCCGCATAACGTCCCCATAATCGTCCATGACCTTCTGGTAAGCTTGCTCCTGGATCGACTTGTTCTGACTACGGAAAGAGAGGATGAAGATGACGAGCGTCAGAGTAACAACCGCCGTCTGAACGATGGTACTCAAAACAACCGGATCTGTGATAGCTGACAAAGCCGCTCAATCCTTCGATTAGACGCAAATAACCTTGACCGCTTCAGAACCATTCAGGTCGATATGGAACATCGCCCCGCTCAAGCTGGGAATCGAATTGCGCATATTCTACTCGGGTGTCTTTGCCCCAGGTGTCTGATTCTTCTTCCCTCTATTTTCTTGAATGACCATGGTGGCTGCAATTGTTCGGCCGGTTAGGTCCTGGATGGGACTTATCGAGAGAGCTACATCAATTACTCGGCCATCTTTTCTTGCCAGACGAGTATTGTGAGGAAGAATCCTTCCATCTTGCTTCAGTCTCTCTAGGAGCTCTGATTCATTCTCGTCGAAGGCCATGAGTATTCCCGAGTTTTGTCCGACCGCTTCAGAGGAGGCGTAGCCGAACATTCTCTCTGCCCCCCTGTTCCAGCTTACGATCGTACCGTCGAGGGATGATCTGATGATGGCGTCGCTGGAGGACTCAACGATTGCCTCTAGCCTGGCTCTCTCTTCTTGGACGCGCCGGCGTTCTGTGATGTCGCGGATGCTGCTTGAGGTCATTAGACCGGAATCGGTTTGAAGAGGACTGATACTGATCTCGATAGGAAACTCACTCCCATCCTTCCTTAGCCCATAGAGTTCCGTTCCAGAAGCCATCACTTGTCTCTCATGTGTTGCCCTAAAGTCAGCGGCGTATGCTTGTCGGAAACGTTCCGGAATCAGCCTCTCTGCCTTGAGGCTCAAGAGTTCTTGGCGAGTATAGCCGAAGAGATTCTCGGTCTCCGAATTGACGCGTACGATTTGGCCCAGTGCATCAGCGATAACCATGGCATCCGGCGCGGATTCCACCAATGTTTCGAATCTTCTCTCTGCTTCGCGCGCCTTTCGTGACTCTTCCTGGGCGTCCAACCTCTCATGGACGACCGCTCCGACCGCGAGACCCATCGTGGCAAGGAGAGTCATGGAGAACTGCAGCGATAGCAATGCGGTGTTTCCCGTGCCATAGGGTCCCAGACCGGCAAGCGTTCCCCAAACAGCTATTGTTGAAAATAGGGATGTGGTTCCAGTGGCACCGCGGGACCCGAAGCGGAGCCCTGCCCAGACGATTACTGGGACGACTGCGAATCCCAACCTGAGCGCAGAGATTGAAGAGAAGACGACAGGAGCAAAGACGACCGTGCCGACTACGAACGTGGAGAGAACTAGCAGCCCTAGTTCAGGCAGCTTCCCTGTAAGGGTAGGCCGGGACGGCCGGAGAAAAGAGATGATCAATGGCGCGACGATCAAGGCTCCTGAAGCATCTCCAAGCCACCAAGTCGTCAATAGTGAAATGTAGAGTGACCACTGAGCAAGTCCGGATACAGCTAGGGTCGTCACTCCTACAGTGGCGCTAACCAGTGTTGCAGACAGACCCGCAGATACGAAGATTATCAGATCGCGCGGCGTGTCGAATGCGTTGAGTCCCTTCGCAAAACGCGCGACAAGATACGCGCACGTGAATGCCTCGAGGGTGTTGCCGGCTGCGATCACCAACGACGAGGCGGGTGTAGTGGTGGTCAGAAAGTTGGCTGCAAAAGCACCTACATAGACTCCCGGCCAGAGTCGGCGTCCCCACAATAGGAGAGCAGCAATCGCCAGTCCAGTCGGAGGCCAGACCGGGCTCGCACTCGCGTTAAGAGTTGCGAAGAGTTTGAGGCTTACAAAAGCGATGGCTGCGTAGATGACAGCGAAAGTTCCATTCAAAGTAACAAGACGCGCGCCGGATTGTCTCCCGATGGCGTCGATGATGTAGCTCCGAGCCGTCATTTTTGCTTCGGCTCTTCAGGTACAAGTACGTGGTTAGACGTTCCCTCCCAAGTTAATGTTCTTGTCGAGCTCGAGTTAGAACGGCACATGTGGACCTGTTTTTCGAGAGTTCTCTCCGCAAAACAAGGTTCCTCTCCGTGAATAGGGCAGACATGGGTCCACTTCTCCCTCACTTGCGAAAATCTCTCGAGAGATATGGGACGGCTTGGCTTGTTATAATCCCGTGCAAGCTCTTCACCTGTTCAATTGAGAAAACATTTCTATTCGGCCGATAATCGTCGTCTGATTTGCCAAGCAGAACTCACCCGGCTCCACCAATATCGGTTCCTCTTCCACAAACACTCCATTATGAGACATGGGTCGCCCTTCGTAAGAACCGGGACCAGATACGCAAAGGACTTCGGAAAACCTACAGGATCGCTAGAAGAATCACCAAAGCTAATGGCGGGTACGGGCCATGGACCTTTCTCGTCGACGCGGACCCTGCCCATCCTAAGACAGCGCGACTCAGGAAGATTCTCGGACTGAAACCAGAAGAGGATCTCTGGATGGAGCTAGTCTTCTATCCAAACAAGGAACGGATGAAAAGCATCATCAAGCAAATCTGGAACGAACCGGAGTTCACCAAGGTCGCAGGCTCAACAGACAAGCTGTTATCAAAACGGAAAGTAGGATACGAAGCCACGCTGGCCTACGGATCCTTACAACAAATCTAGAAGGCTCAGATGAGCGGATGGTGATTCTGGGTTTCGGAATGAATAAGCACCCAGGATCTCAGGGTCACACCAAAAGCGGAATGGCCTAAGTGTGTATTCGCTTTTAGTGAATGGTGATGACAACGTTACCCTTCTTTTCTCCTGTGTCAACATACCCGTGAGCTTCGGCAGTTTGCTCTAGCGAGTATCGCCGATCGATAACGGATCTTATTTTTCCCGCCTCAATCAGCTCTCTAAGAGAGACCAGATCTTGAACAGGATACCCTCCTGTCCAACGCAAGACTTTCTTGCCATTCTTTGAATGACGTACACCTCGGAACAGCTGCGACAGACCCGGGTTGCCCAAGAGAAGATAGCCGTCGTCCTTCACCGACTGAATCAGATCTGAGAAGGAAGATCGACCTACCGCGTCAAAGACGACATCGTAGGTCTTTCCATTCTTGGTGAAATCCTCCCTCGAATAATCAATGACGTGGTCGGCACCGATGGAACGAATCATGTCCAGTTTGGTGGTCCGATCAACGCCAGTTACTATCGCACCGTACGATTTGGCAAGCTGTACGGCAACTGTCCCGATGGCTCCGCCGGCGCCTCGGATTAGCACCTCTTGTCCCGGCTGAATGTTCGCTCTTCTAAGGAAGTTGATCGCGTGAAGTCCGCCCGCAGGGACAACCGCCGCCTCCTCATAGGACATGTTCGCCGGTCTAGTAGCTAGTATGGCATTCTCCGTGAGACAGTCGTATTCAGCATAGGCTCCGAGATGCAGACCCGTGAGAGCGAAGACTTGGTCGCCCTTCTTGAACCGGGTTACATTCTTGCCTGTCGATTCTATTTCTCCCGCTAACTCTTGACCGAGAATCTTCTTTCTCGGCGCTCTGATGCCGAACCCAATTCGGAGAAGTAGCTTCCATTCGAAAGGAACTTTGAGACCGCGTAGTTCGCAGTCCCCCATCGCTACAGATGCGGCGTGGACCCTGATGAGAACTTGGTTATCCTTTGGAGTGGGCTTCTCTACTTCTCTAAGCTCTAGAACATCTGGGGGTCCATATTTTCTGCAAACGATCGCTCTCACAACTAGTCCCGGTCGAATCTGGTTTAGATTCTCATCCCTTTCACCATTTCCCTAATCCATGACACTAGTCGTCGATGTGCGTCGTAGTCTTGTTGGGTGAGAGTATAGATCTCTGTTCTATCTTCGTCTGTCTGCTACTGGGAGAGCAGTCTCTGTATGGTAAAGTGTGTGACAAAGAGTACGTCCTCGATATATTGTGGCTAACGACCAGAGATTAAACCTGTAATCAGGCACAGGGATTGAAGTAGAAATGGTCTCATGGTTCGATGTCAAGACTTTTTGGAGAGTGAATCCTAGAAATTGACAGCCACAACCGAACTGAGAAGTTCAAAACAACTAGTTGAGGGTCTCAGAGGCCCATTTGACCTATCGTCCGAACGAAAACGGGAAACCCACAATTTCCGTATGGATACAAAGTACGTCCACTTTGGCATGAATGGAGAGAGACTTGGCACAGAGTCCTACCTTCTAAGAATCAAGTATACTCCGAACGCACGGGCAACAGGAGACGCGGACCAGTATACTTGTTCAGAACTTCAGTTACAGTCCAATGGCGGTCCTCACATCACCATCTCTGAACTGAGCCACTGGGCATACTCGTTCAATCTAATGCTCTCAGGGGCGGACGAGCGCAAGCCCCTTTGGGGTATCCCGCAAGACAAATTCAGTAATCTAACCGACGATGCGGGGAAACTTTTACCCTTCACGCTCCGCTACGCCATCTATGATACGTTCATCGACTTCCATAGTATCAACGATGCCTTCGGACGGCCAATGAAATATGGAAAGGGAATTCAGGACCTGAGAGAGATAGGCCAGAGAGTCGTCCACCCCGCGTCCTTCGTGGAGGCTACCATCAGATTCGGTACCGAGATCAAACCTGGCTCAACGTTCAGGAACGGAGAGGTCACCCTCGAGTTGAAGGGAGTTAGCATCGTCGATGGGTCGCCGTGCGCCCTCATAGGGTACGACGCTGGTGAAAGCGGGCTCAAGATGGTCATTCCCGTTTCAAATGATCAAGATAGTTTTTCGGCAGGCGGGTCTCAATACAAGGGAGACATGTACATCGACCTAGCTACCCACTGGGTAAGAAAGGCTACCCTTGACGAATACATGGTTATCGAGACGAGCACCCCGGATTCGACTTCGAAAACCTATCAGTACACAGTCCGCCACATCTCGCTTCGTATGGTCGACTAGGAGAGCTTCGGGAGTCTGACCAGAAAACACACTTCGTACTATAGGACCAGAGTTTCGGGTCTGGCCACCGCACCCCGCAATCCTCCAATAAGCCAAGTACACTGACGGGTCGAGTCTGCGCTAGATTCGCATTCCCTTCATCGTCTCTCGTATCCATGATACCTTGAGATAGTTGTAGTACTCGTCCGCGTCTTGCACGATATCGTCTAGCTTCTGGCCGTTCTGTTGGCCAGGCTCTTTTCGTTCAGTTGTCATGAACTGTATATGATCCGGTTTTTGCTAAAAGGGCTAGCGGGTCCACGAAACGTACCGTCGATACGTATGTCAGAGAGTTGACCCTCACGGTCTAGCTGGTCGAACCGCACTCACGAACGCGCTGAACACGTTAGGACTAGATTCGGTGCTCGGACGAAGACGTTTGACATAGATGTTCGTAAATCCGGCGTGTTCGAGGTGAGAGGAGTACTCTTTTTCGGTTATGGCGCCTGTTATGCAGCTGCACCATTGTTTCGGGTCCCTCTTCTCTTTCTCAGTGAAAGGTTTCATGGCGACCTCGTCTGCGATCGCTAGTCTTCCGCCCGGCTTCAGGACGCGGAACATCTCAGCGAACACATTCTCCTTGTCCGGGCTGAGACAGATCACGCAATTGCTCATTATCACATCCACGGACCCGTCGCTCATCGGCATCTGTTCTATCTCGCCGAGCTTGAACTCGACATTGCTAAGGCCCATCCTTCTCGCATTATCCTTGGCCCGATCTACCATCTCAACGGTCATGTCGAGCCCGATGACCCTGCCTGTTCGGCCGACTCTCTTGCTGGCGAGGAAGACGTCTATTCCCCCGCCGGATCCCAAGTCGAGCACAGTCTCGCCTTCTTTGATCATTCCGAGGGCCGTCGGATTGCCGCAACCATCCGCCATTACAGTGACGGATTCAGGTAATTCGCCTAGTTCTTCCTTGGAGTAGCCATAGTGTAGGAGCTTGCCAGTGTTAGAACCAGACGTCTCGCAGCAATTCTTTTCAAGAGCGGAGACTCTGTCCGTTGCCAGTGACGAGTAGGCTCTCTTTACGGCGGACTTGATCGGTTCCGTCTCGGTCATCAGACTAAGGCTATCCATGCTCGCCTATGTATATGGACCTGGCTTCTGCTCGGCAAGTTGAGCGACGAGCTTTTCGACCTCGTCTCGAATCTTTCTGACCTGTTCTATCGGCTTCCCTTTCGGATCGTCGAGATGCCAGTCAACCAGCTTCTTCTGCATCTGAGCAAGCATGGGCCGCGGACACAGCTCTTCCACGGAGCAACCCATTGTCACGACGAGCCGGGCCTCATCGATCATCTTCGACGTCAATATCTTGGGATGGTTCGCATCGAGCTCGATTCCTTTCTCCTTCATCGCCTGGACAACGACCGGGTTGACCTGTTTCGCAGGCATTGTCCCGGCACTCTCCGCGGCCAGCCCATGTCGTCTCGCGAAGGCTTCGGCCATCTGGCTTCGTCCAGCGTTCTCAACACAGACAAAGAGAATCTTTGCCATCGTCTCCTCCCCTTTTCTGACTGTGCCGGACAAGATTGAACAGTGCTGCTCCAGTTAAACCTCCTGACAATGGTCCGATCCAGTAGACGAGCTGGTCGGATAGATATCCTGAGGCTATGGCTGGTCCCAAGCTTCTGGCTGGATTGAAAGATGCTCCAGTCAGGGGACCGATGAGAACTATGAGGACGAAAAGCGCTACTCCGATGATGACCGCCTGCCGTCCGCGACCGACCACACTGTCTGACGTGAATAGGATAACGAATACCAAAGCGAGCGTTCCCACCGTTTCAATTACAACTCCTGATGTTGGACTGACTGACGAAGCAAGCTTTGTCGAACCCAGCGAGGCAGCAGAAGCGGTAGATCCGAGGATCAGTCGGAGTGTAAATCCAGCGAGCAGCCCACCCGCGATCTGAAAGCTGAGGTATGGAACTAGTCGAGATCTATGGATCTTTCCTGAGACGGCGTGGGCAACTGTCACGGCCGGATTGATGTGGGCCGAATACTTTCCTAGTGAGATGATGACCCCAGCAACCGTAGCGCCAAACGACAGGGCGATGGTCCCGAGCGCTACTAGCGAGTTGAGCGCGGGAAGTAGTGATAACGCTATGACTGTTCCGGGACCGATCAGAACCAATGCGTAGGTGCCTAGAAGCTCGGAGAGACACTCTTTCTTGCAGCTGGCGCAGGGTAATGATTTCAGTTCTCGGAACCTGTCCTGAACCAAGGTCTATGGTACATTAGCATGTGGCACGTGTGGACCTGACAGTCTCCCGGAAACTGGCGTCAAATTGGCGTAGAATCGGAATCGTAGCGGTCAATGTGTTTTTGGTTTCGTAAGCGCGATTTCTTCGTATCTCTTCTTGACGTAGGGCATTATCTGCTTCAAGTCCTTCAATGATTTCAGCGGTGTGACCCAAAGTCTTCCTGTTTGGCCGGCCATTTCGAACGGTTGTCCGCTGAACCTAGTCTTCACAGCGTCCTGATCCTTGTCTGAAAGCTTCATCAATACGATACCGTCTGTTACGAGGAAGCAGATGAATTTCCGGCCGCGAAAGTAGCATTGGCAGCCCATCATCGGCTTCGAAGTTACTCCCTTCCACTCTAGAACCTCCGCGTCGAACGCTTTCTGAATATCAGCCATCTTCAGCTCGTCGAAGTACTTCATTAACGGCAGCGGCCATATCCCGCCATAGTAAAGGGAATCTTTGGTTGAGAACCACTTCAGTTCAGCACCGTCGCCATTTTCTCAGCGGTGTTGTCCCCGGACTGGTCCTAGTAGCTTTGAAGTTCATTTTTTTCCTTCCAGTGGACGTAACCAATATCCTGTACGGAGCCGCTGTACTTCTCACGCTTGTAATTACGACTGGTGAACTTTTTCAGTACAGACCGTTTGTTCTAGAAGCGAGGACCCTAGACTTCGTTGCAGGACTATTGTTCCTTCTAGACTGCTATGCGGTACTCGTACTCTTCGGGGTACCACTAACCCTCTAGCTATGAATGGAAACTGAATATTCAAGGTTCTGACTGTAATCGTTCAGAATAAGCCCTGATTCCTGATTTGTCAGAGACGGGTCAGCTTTCACGTAAGGTCGATATTCATGGTCCTAGGCCGAGTTGTGCCATTAGGCCTAGGACGTCGAAGTAGATTCGAACTTCTCCGATTGAGCCTTTGTCGACCCTGCATATGATCGAGCTCGGGATCTTGAAGCTCTTGCCTGTTGCCGCAATCTCTCTGGGCCCTGCATGGATCGGCCCCTTCATCGTTCCGCTCTCTTCAACTTCCAGACATACCCAATCGTCCTGGCCAAAACCCCGCACTTTTCTGATCTGATAATCTGGGAACATGCCGAGTAGGCCCATCCACATCTTGTCCAGCGCAGGCCGCCCCTTCAACGACCCCAGCGTTGGATCGTAGAGGATAACAGATTCTCCATGGAGACCTAGAAAGATTTCTTTTGATCGACTGTTGATGCTATCTACCCATGCTCGTTCTACGAGTCTTACATTGTCCTCGATTGTCGTTTGCAAAAAACTGTCTAACGGCAGTAGAGCTAGTCTTTCCTATAACCTAGATAGGGACAGAGAAGGATAGTACTAGTGAGGTACGTTGCGTCAGCGTAACATGGTTGGCGTGGAGAAGGAGTTTTTTGCAGCTCGTCCCATCAGGCCAGACCTGGGCGTTCTTGGGCACAAATGGGCACTCCTCATCCTTGCGGATGTTGGGCTAAGACGCGTCGACCGTTTCAGCAGTCTGCTACGTTCGAATCCAACGCTCAACTCGAGAATTCTGAGCAGAAGACTCCGGGAGCTTGAAGAGTCGGGCATGATTAGAAGAGTTGAGATGAAGAGATCACCAGGCCCAGTCAGGTGGGCGTTGACTGAGAAGGGGATCGATATTCTCCCTGCCATTATTCGACTCATAGTGTTCGGAGCTAGGTGGAATACTGAGAACCCATTCAATGGAAAACTTCCGAGGAAGCTCATTTAGGTTCCCAGCCAAAATCAACGTCGAATCGTTTTCGTTTGTCGTTCTTTCCCTCGGGGCTATTTCTTCCAGACTTCGCCACCGGTGTAGGGGTCCAGGAAGTTTAGCTGCATGTCCAGGACCTGCTGGTATACCTTGCCCGCTTCGGTCCGGCCGTAGTACGTGACTCGTCCGTCCATCGTTGCCGTAACAAGATTCGTACGCGTCAGAATACCCGCCGGCCCCAGCAACCTGTCAAAGGCTCGATCATCACCCCCGAACGGACCATTCAAAATCGTACTCTTCGCACACTTGTCTGCAAACACCTCTATCATTTTCAATATGGTCAGTCTCTTCTCTGCCTCCCTCTTGGAGTCTGGGGATAGCGGCAACGGCTATCGGCCGAGTTTCTCAGCTAGAATTTGCAGTCTCAGATACTTCTCACGCAATCTCAGCAGATTATAGATACTCACCACTGAGAGCGCGAACAGTACAAAAGTCAACGCAGTCTCGAAAAGGAGAGAGACCGCGCCAGTCCCGACTCCGGGCCCCCCTAGAAATCCCAGGGACCGTTGCTCGAACACAGCTATTCTGACGAGCGAGGCCACCGCTAGGAAGAGCGCAAACACAGCGATAAGGGCCTGTGTCGTGATAACGCCCAGGAGGTCCGAGGCCATCCGTTGAGTATCCTCCTTGAGCGCGGCAACTAGTTCCTTCAGAAGTGGATCTTCGACAGAAGACATGTTTCTACACTCAGCTCCCTGTTAGGGAGCCTCTTAGATGATTGTGGGTTTTTGAGGATTTAAGCGATTTACTAGGTGCGACTCGATAGTAGGCCGGGTAACGTCACCTTGGAGTGACTGAACAGGTTCCGGACGCCTTAGTAACCGTCATTATAGCCAAAGCTACACACCTATGCACAATCGCCGATTCTCGATAAGCCTCCTCGTAATCATCACGACAGTCGTTGGAATATTCGCAGGAAGTTCCCTACTGCCATCTGCTCAAGCGGCGCTTCCAAACCCGATCGTATGGGCGACCAAAGCCTCACTTCCCTATCAGATCGCACAGGCCGGAGTAATCGGTGGACTGGATGGAAGAATCTACGTTATGGGAGGATATACGGGCGGCTCTGGAGTTACTTCAGCTAGCGCCTACGACCCTAGAACAAACACCTGGTCAACGCTGGCAAGTCTCCCCGTTTCAGTCAGAGGAGCAGGCATCGCCGTAGATGAGAGCGGGCTGATATATGTGATCAGCGGCTGCTGCTCAGCCACCACAAACAACCAAATCTACAACACCACGAGCAACACCTGGACAACGGGCACTTCCATAACCTATACTGTGTGGATGCCTGGAGTAGCAACAGGTAGCGACGGCAGAATCTACGTAGCAGGTGGCGAATCGAGTGGACCATCATCCCGATTGCAGATCTACAATCCTCAAACCAAGGTGTGGTCTTTAGGAGCCTCGATGACTGTTGCACGTGAACAGTTTCAACTTGTAGCCGGACCCAACGGGCTACTCTACGCCATCGGCGGATACACCGGCTCTGCCACAACGGCAGTCGAGGCTTACAATATAACCTCGAACACCTGGACTGCGAAAGCCTCCCTGCCAAATGCAGTCAACGTCTATGGCGCCACACTGGGCCCTGATGGACTAATCTATGTGTTCGGTGGCTCAAACACATATGGCAACAATGGTGCCCCATACTACAACACAGTCTACTCTTACTATCCGCCAACAAACACATGGTACACCAACACGCAGAATTTGCCAACCGCACGCAGGGAACTCTCCGCAGCAACGTCAAATTATAATCACAAGATGTACGTGGTAGGTGGAACGAACGGAGCCTACCTGACAACCAACGAAGAGGCGACCGTTCAGGCTGGAAACCCGACAACAACCACAGTAGCATGCAGCCCGGCCACAGTCATGGTCAACACCCCAACAAGCTGCACTGCAACCGTCACGGATACAAACAGTACCGGCCCGATCACCCCGACTGGGAATGTCACACTCACAAGCAGCTCGACAGGCACTTTCATCGGAATATGCACACTTAATGGAAGCGGCGCAGCGGCTAGTTGCGTTGCCAACGTAACCTACACTCCGACCGTGGTCGTACCCGGGACCCATATCATCGGTGGGACCTACAGCGGTGACTCGAAACATAGCTTCAGTACAAGCACTGGAAGCCAGTCATTCACGCTCACGGTAACGGGTCGTTCAACTTCAACAAGCGTGAGCTGCGCGCCCTCGTCCGTTGTAACAAATAATGGCTCAACTTGTACCGCAACCTTGACAGACACCGCAACAGGAACAGCTAGCACACCCACCGGGCAGGTAAAGTTCACCTCATCCGGAACCGCTAGCGGCACCTTCACGCCCGCAACAAGCTGCACACTGGTCACAGGCAGCTGCTCAGTAACATTCACACCAACCGGCGCAGGCACAAGCACAGTCACAGGCAACTATCAAGGCGACAATGTACACTCTACGAGCAGTGGGACAAGTGGAACAATAACCTCGACACTCAGAGCAAGCTCAATCGGAATAAGTTGCCCGGCCAGTACACTGGTCAACAATCCCGCAACCTGCACAGTAACTGTCACAGACACTTCTCCCGCCCCCCCCCTCACTCCCACCGGAACAATCACACTCTCGACAAACAGCACAGGCACCTTCACCACCTGCACCCTCTCTGGCGCTGGGGCATCTGCAACCTGCACAACAAACTACAGACCCACAACAACCGGAACAGGCGCGCACCAACTGACTGCCTATTATGGTGGTGACGCAGCCCGCTACACCGCCAGTCCGAACGCGACAACCATCGTAAAGGTGAACGTGAGATCGCTATCCTCTTCGATATCTTGCACGTCTTCTGCAATTGTCGGAGTCGCAATCACATGTACTGTCACAGTAACCGACACTTCACCGGGTACGCCTACAACCCCGACAGGCGTAGTTACTCTCACGACAAGCGGCAGTGGAAGCTTCGGCGGAACATGCACCCTCACAGGAACAGCCGCTTCCGCATCATGTTCCATAACTTACACAGCTGGTGGAACGGGCGGAACCAATGACCTGCTAACCTACACCTATCCCGGCGATACAAACCACACCACAAGCACGGGCACCTTCCTACTGCCGGTCAACCCGCCGACAACTACTCCCGGAGGAACAAACACCGCGTCTCCCTCGCTTCCGACAATCGATTGGATCATAGTGGCAATCGCCGTGGCGGCAGCACTACTTGGTTTCGGATATTTCATGAGCCTAAAGAATAGAAAGAGACAACAGACGTTCCAACCCTTCCGCGGTTCTACGTTCACGAGCCGCCCTACTTCCCCTAGCCAACAGCCATCTGCTGGGACTCAAGCGTCCACTAGTCCGCAGGCCACCATCTCACAGAATGCGACGAGTCCGCAACCTGCTGTAAACCCGCAACCATCTACAAATCCACAAGCAGCCGCTACTGCACAGCCATCTGCTGGTAGCCAACCCACGAATATTCCGCCACGGGCCACTGGAACTACGCCCGAGCCGCCTAAGAACTGACCTAGAATCGTCTTTCTTCTGGCCAGTTCCCCGCGTAACGAACGGCGTCTTGAATTGAGAATTTAAGCGAATTCCTAGGAGAACGACCATGTTCTGCTCCCGCAGTAGATACTGCGAGGAAAATGTCGCAATCAGAGACTCAAACAAATGTCAAGAGAGGCGTGGCGACACGGACTGTCGTACTGCTAATCATCATCGCCGGACTCAGCGCAGGCGCAGCAGCATTCGCTTTCGCCAATGTGTCCGCTAACACCAACAACCCATCCACATCAACAAACAACAATGGTCAGTGGCTCGGCTTGAGGGGGGCCGGGCCTCTAGGCTGGCACAATGGCAACAGGAGTTTCACATCGTTCAGAGCCGCAAGCACAATTGCCAACGTGAGCGTAACAGGCTTCAACATAGTCAACAGCAACCATCTCACCGTAACCCTGTCCTATGCCGGCACAGGAACTGCACCAGCGGCAACCATAGTCGTCGTCGCCCCGGGACTCAGCGGAAGCAACACGGTCACAGCAGGATGGAGCAGCCCGGACACCGTAAGCGTAAGCGTCGTCGGCTCAGGCAGCCTCTCATCAAGCATGACATGCGTACGAGTCCTAGTAGTACCTCTCACGGGAGCCTAGGCCAAAACCGGGTCTCCGTGAACCCCCTTTCTTAGGAAAATTTCGCAGTCTACCCTCCTCAGTTGGAGGGTACACCTCATCACGACTAGCTTGCCGGGCTGGAGAAACCAGGACCCTGTTTTACTGATGAACCGTCTTGACCCTATTCCAACCGGGACCCTCACTCTTCAATCCCGGGATTCCAAAACTCCATGAGGTCTTGGGTGTGATGCGAAGATATTTTCCAGGGCCAAACATTCCCTTACGTTCGACGACTTCGGCCGCACCGTATACTTTGATTGCTCTTGGCCGCCAAGGATCTATCGACTCCATGTCGTCGATCGTTAAGGCGACCAGTTTGTTCCCATTCTTCACATTGTGATATTTCCACGTACGCATGAAGATGTCTTGGCTGTGACTGCCGACCCAGAAATATTTTCCGTCGAACTCGAAGCCCACTGGGACCACGTCCGGCTGGCCCTTAGAGTTGACTGTGGCGATTCTAGCAAGCCGTTGAGATTTCAAGTATTTGATTTCGGCTTCAGAAAACATGACGAATTCTCAACTCGCCTCCCGTTCGAGTCCGATATATTGACTGCGTCTTACCAGTGAGTCGAACAATTCTCCTCTCTGTGTGTGATCGATGAACTCACGAAAGCTTCCCGAGCAAGACCTCCCAAAGATAGATATCGATTGTGCGGAGAATGCCTGTTCGCATCCACGGATCCTCTGAGAGTCTCTCGCGAAGAATCTCCTCGCTTGGTGCGCGAACTACCAATAGCGCCCTGTGTTTCGGATAATTCCTCAATGGACCGCCTAAGACAACAACGTGATCGCTCTCAAGCCCATCCATGAAAGTTGCATGCTCGGCCCAGCCTTTCTGTTCCCGCATCGGACGCTTGTCCTCCCAGTGCGGTCCCTGCTCATTGATCACTACAAAGAACGGCATATCGAGCCGCCCAGCCGACAGTCGACTTAATGCTTACGCGGGACTCTTCGAGGCCATTTTCGACAGGGTCGTAACAGTGTTCCAGTTTCTGGTTGTCGCCGGGACACCCAACACTTTTTCCAGGAAGTTGTTTGACAGCTTTGTTCTACCAGAGCCGTTCGGAAGGAAGAGGAAGACCTCTCTGTCGGATATCGAGAATTCTTCGCCGGCGTTCAGGGCCGCCACTATCTTGTCTGTCGAAATGCGCGGAGGTTTTGCATATAGGAAGGTCACGTGAAGTCTGCTCTGATCTTTTCCTGCTAAAGGGTTCCTATCTATAATCCTCGTTAGCTCACTTGAGGACCTGATGAAGACAGCCACGTCCCAGCCCAGTCTGCTCCTCAGTTCTTTCTCGACGCGCTTGGCAATCATAGACGCGTCCGCGATATTGGTTGAGAATACTACGTTGCCACTCTGGATGTATGTCTGCACATCGTGAAGGCCGATTGACGTGTAATACTCTGTCAGCTCCGACATCTTCAACTTCTTGTGGCCCGCAACATTTACTCCTCGTAGCATGGAGACGAACGTTGTCATCTTAGGACACGCCAGTTCGGATTTACGGGACAGGTTTGTTATTCTGGTTTCTTTCCGAGGTTTGTCTCAGGTCTCTCCAATTAGGTTTTGAAACTAGAACGAGAATTCTTCCAACTTTCATGCAGAACTCTTAAGGTAGACCTTTCTTAGCTTCGCTTCCGAATCATTACCCCTAGAATGCGATACTTGGAGTGGAAGTGTCTCGTCAGAGGTTAGGCCAAGGCGTCGTTGTAGAGCGAGTCTAACGTCGAGAAAGTCTCTTCGGGTGTCGAAGGACTGACTGGCAGTATTTCCTCTGCGATTGACCGTTCTAGAATCTGTCGGATACAGTAGCGGAGCTTGGTCGGAGTCAGGTTCGCTTCCACGTCCCACATTGGGTGATCCATGTTCACATAGACCGTCCGGACACCGTTCTTGTCAGCCTCTACGTACGCCTGGCCTCGGTCTCCCCCATGAGCAACGTCGAAGGCCAGGATCTGATCCTTGAGACGAACAACGCTTCTCGTCGCATCATGACTGTGCTTCTTGGTTCTCCTATGCTTCCTTTCTCCGAGGACGATTTCCTTTCTTGTCTTGCCGGGTACTGAGGTAATCTTCGGAATCGGCCTCGCCTTGGCCATTTCTCTTGACAAGACCTGAATGTTTTTTCGGAGACTTCGCCGAAGCCTCTCGGCGATCTCGTGGTTGAGATGCTGGATACTCCTGATTTCTCTCCGGCTTGCGGACTGCCTAAGTGTCTTGTAGACCTTGTTCTTGACGAATCCGCGCATCGCCTTCTCAAACACTCTCCACGGTGAACTGTCGCGTTCGAAATCGTTTCCACCAGGAAGACGGCGTAGAAAGTCTGCGTTGACCCATCCCTGAATCCGGGACAAGCCCTGGGTCCGGTACTGGTCCAGCCCAAAGAACTGGTGTTGTAGGCAAGTGATGTGTTTCTGCTGAACACTTATTCCCGCCTCGGATATTCCAGCTCGGACGCGGGAAATCGGTGTTATCATGATCTCGCCGGTTATCTTACCATACTCGGTTGCGATGTTGACGGGCAGCAATGTCGAGCCTCTCAGCTCTTCAGGCTTCACCTGCTCGCCGTTAACAGTGACATCGAAGGGTCCGTAGCCCCTCAACGTCAACACGTTTGCCCTGGCCAGTAAGGCCCTCCGGACGTCCGCGGGATCAGGCTTCTTGGTAAGTGAGCGGATCCTGATCTTCAGACCATCATGATCCAGAGGCGCTTGAATGATCCGTAGAGGCCTCCAAGTCGACTGGTCTGTCGCATCCCATTGTTTGTCGATGAGATTCTCTGTCAACGTGATCGTGCGATCAAATCGTCCCTTGTGAACCTGCAGCTCTAGCTCCCTTCCGACAGTTAGCCAAGCAAGGCTTCCCATGCCATAGGATTCGCGGATCGGACGCTTGTACTTGGGAGAGAAACCTTCGTCGGTCAGTTTACCCTTAGTCAGAAACGCTCGCAAGTCCGCAAGATCCATTCCGTTTCCCCATTCTTCATACTCGATGCTAGAGCCATGTTCAGGTATCCAGATTTCGATCCTCGTTGCTTCGCCCCACATCCAAGAGTTCACCAATAGTTCTACGAAAAACTGGGCAGCATCAGTGTACTGGCGTCCCAGAGTCTTGATGAGGCTCTTGTGAGTGGATACCCTCAGTTCCGTGTCCATCATGGAATGGACTGTCCTGGCCGAATGGGACGTTCTCCGCGACGCCAATGCTTGGTTCTATCGTCGCATGGACTCTCGGCCGGATAATGGAATGATGTAACCCGGATCTAAGAAGTGTAGGGATGGAAACCGAGTTGTCGACGAGCCCTATTTGGCAAGAACGATGCCATGAATAATCATAATGATTCATCTTTCGAGGGCTTTCTCTTTATCCAGCGAACCTTCTTGTGGCCTTTCTCCTTTTTCATGGAACGAATCCGGGCTATGGTCTTAGCGTGTAGCTTCTTTGCCTTAATCTGTAAAAGTGCTATCTTACGTGACTCGTCGAGGTCGACCGGTTCGGCTTTAGCCTTCTCAACCCAGTAATCCAGAATATTGATCACCCTCTGAATGATTTCGACCGCGTATTGCCAATCATCCGCCTCCTCGACATCCTCCAATGGCGATCCATGGCAAACAATCAATGCCGCGCAATAGGATGGTGACTATGCTGAAGGTCTTCCTAGTGTGCCGTGGGTCCTATTGGTTCAACCAATCGGGAAGCGATGATTACTTTCGCCATCCACCGTTTAAAATGTCGAAAAACAAGAATTCTTTTTCGAAAAATTTTGAATTGCTCGATCGCGCGCCCGTACAGCAGTCCGGCAGTTCCTACAGACCATCGAAGTATTTCTCTGGAGGAATTCGGCTCTGGGCGGAGAGAAAGTTCGACAAGGGCTGTTCGAACTCTTGATCAATAGCGAGTTTTTAGACCCGAACTGATCGCCCCGCGATTTCGAAGAAAAAATGTCAACTGAAACATTGACCGATTTCCGTGCTGAGTCGCTAACAGTCGCGTTCAAGCATTGGCAGAACCTGGCCGTGGGAACAATACTCATGGCCTTCAGCGCCTATCTTACCATCAGCGCCAAGAGCTTCATCACAGCAACAGCCACACAACTACAAGGATGGGCAATGCTCGTCATCGCAGGCTACGCGTTCGCTTCGGCTCTATACCTCGGACTCTCAACACTCTCTGCGCATAGCACTCTAGAGCAAACACTGCCAGGGGTTATCGACCATTTCAGAGGATTCATCGTCGCAAGCATATTCTACGCAATCGGATACTTCCTCCTCAACATCGAGACCTCGGCACTCCCAACGAGCCAAGCGCTGTCCCAGGCACTATCGCTAGTGATAGGAGGCGCGTTCTTCCTGGTCGCTGCCGTGATCGCTATCGCGAGCGCCTTCACACCCCGCAACAAGTAGTTCTAGGACTCACGCAATAACCAGTTCCCAACCCTCTTTTTTCCAGTCGAGACTCCGTATTCCTGACAATCGACTGGCAGTTTATATCGAGAGAGACCTATCCATGCGAATCAGTCTCGGTTCGGAAGACTCTGCTTGAAAATAGTCGTCCTCTCCGACACGCATTCAGACTCGGTCTCCTCCCTTTCGAAGCTCTTAGTCGAAGAATTGTCGACATCAGATCTGATTATTCATGCTGGCGATTTTACGGGCAAACAGTTTGTAGACGACCTTCGCCGGCTTGGAAAATTCCAAGGAGTGTATGGAAATATCGATGGACCCGAGGTCAGACACGAACTACCCGAGATCGCTACGATTGACGTTGAAGGGTTTCGGATCGGCGTCAACCATCCGGCTGAAGGCGGTTCCCCCATGACAATCGAATCGCGAATCCGAAAGAAATTCGATAACGTTCAAGTGATCATCCACGGTCATAGCCATCGGACCAAGAACGAGAAGAAAGATGGAATTCTCTGGTTTAATCCTGGAAGCGCAACTGGCAAGTTCCCCGCCCTCAAGAAGAGCTACGGAATACTCACGGTCGAAGATGAGATCAAAGGGGAGATCATCGACATCTGAAAACTCAGCAAACTAATGCAGTGTCGATCATCGAATCGAGCTTGGTTCATGAAGATAGGAGGAGACATGCTCGACAGCGAAACAAGCTCAACGAACTGTCAGGTAAAGACTGGATCAAATTCACCAAATCCTGGTTTATTCATCGCCCAGAACCTCGGGGAGACCAGAAGCTTCGACATCCCGCATCATTCCCAGAATCTCTCGTCCGGGAGTTCATCCTCTTTTTCACGAGAAAACGTCAGCTCATAGTTGACCCCTTTCTAGGAACCGGAAGTACCCTTATCGCCGCCGTCGAGACTGGAAGGTCGGGAGTAGGATTCGAGATCGCCAACAAGTATGCGGCGATATCGAGAAAACGCATCAGAGCCGCTCTGAACGGAAACGGCCAGGAACCAGCAGAGAGTAGAATCTTATGGACTGATGTTGTCCGAGCCGATTCGAACAAGCTCTCAGAAATCTGGAAGGAGAGAGAGTATCCACCTGCAGACTATTGTATTACCTCGCCGCCTTACTGGAATCAGCTGAAAAGAAACAGCATCCGACAGAAAACACGCGCCGCGAAAGGCCTTGACACCGAATACAGCACTGATCCCAACGACATCGGCAACATTGAGGACTATCGAATCTTCCTGAATGCGATGAAACGGGTCTTCGACGAAGTCCACAAAGTCATGAGACCGAGGGGCTACCTGACAATCATTACCAACAATGTCTTCACCGGGGGAAGAATGTACCCCCTAGCCTTCGACACAGTCTCAACCCTCTCGCAAGAGCCATACGCGTGGACCCCGAAGGACGAGAAGGTCTGGTGCCAGAACGACAAGACCCTCCTCCCGTTAGGAGTATACAATGCATGGGTTGGAAACCGGCACCACCAATACTGCTTGATCTTCAGAAAGGAAAACAGTCCGGAATAAGACCTGATCCGGAATCGGGGCTCGCGTATTGACCTAGACACATTCCGTACGTTCACCGGCACGTTGACCCATCCGATCTTCAAAACACTCGACCAGACAGATCTGCCGCCTGACTCGAAAAATTCGCCCAGAACGGCTTCAACCTGAGAGACCCTTGTCCAAATTTCCCAGAGCTCGTTTGCTCGCGACACAAAACTGGTTTTCTGGGAAGCGTCAGAAAGATGGACATGAATATGTCAAAGAAGGACTTAATACAGCTCAGAATTTAATCGTACTTGCATATGCCCCTTCACAGCTACACGGTCGAAGTCGTCGTCGAAAACAAGCCCCTCGCTCGGGACCCCGAAGGTGAAACCATACACCACAACCTCATCCTCAAAGGCGGCTACAATCAGGTGACCCATGTCCGCGCCGGAAAGCTGCTTCGAATGAGCGTCAACGCCGAATCCCCCGACAACGCCCGCGACCTGGTAAAGAGGCTCTGTGACGACCTGCGAATATACAACCCCGCCGCTCACACCTGCCAAGTCAGAATCGTAGGATAACAATTCATGAGCAAGGTCGCCGTAATACAATACCCCGGAAGCAACTGCGACCTAGATGCCCTAGAGATTCTCCAGAAAATAGAGAGGAAGGGCACAGAACTTGTCTGGCACAAGGAACTGAAGAGGGAAGAGTATGACGCGTACGTTTTGCCGGGAGGCTTCAGCTACGGCGACTATCTTCGAGCCGGCGCAATAGCCGCAACAAGTCCTAGTCTCACAGTAGTACGAGAAGCAGCAGACAAGAACAAGCCAGTTCTAGGAATCTGCAACGGCTTCCAGATTCTCGTAGAAGCCGGACTACTCCCCGGCGCAGTCCTACGCAACAGTGGACTACGCTTCGTCTGCACGTGGACCAGGCTGAGAGTAGAGACGACCCGGACACCCTTCACGAGACTATCTGAGAAAGGAGAGACGCTGCGAATACCGATCGCTCATGGAGAAGGTCGCTACTATCTTGACAAAAATGAAGTTCAGCAACTAGAACAGAGGGAACAGATCGTCTTGAGATATGTGAACGACCAAAACGAGCCGAGTGACGATTCCAACCCTAATGGATCGGTCGACAACATTGCCGGAATATGCAATGAGAAGGGGAACGTGATGGGTCTAATGCCCCACCCAGAGCGAGCTTCCCTTCCCATCTTGTCCCCGGACGGTCAAGCATATGGAAGAGTGATCTTTGACTCGATGCTGAAAAGCTTGAACAGGTTGAGTGCTTGAGTTGCGAACCATTTTTCTGAACAGGAGTATCATTGCAGCAGTCACGGAGAAGGCCGCGGGAGAAAGCGGTCAGGGCACCCGAGTCTCCATCTTCGGAATAATTATTGTTGGACTAATCGCGGGACTCATCGTCGGACTGATAACGGGTCCCGGCTACACGGCCCAAGGCTTCTTTCTAGGATTCGCCGGTGGATCACTCATCACGGTAGCAGTCTACTTCCTAGCCACTCAAAGGAACCCTCCTAGATGAGCCGCAGAGTCCGTTCAAAGAAACGGGTAATTTTCGGTACTTTTGCGATAATTCTCGGCGCGGGATTAATCCTAGGTTTTGACAGCAGCAGCCTCTACTTTGGCCTAGGCCTCTTCGGCCCGGCAGGCTACAGTGCCGTCATGATAGCACTAGGCATCGCGCTAATTATGAAGAAGGATACGTCAGAATGACCCAGGCTAAGACCGATCATCCGAAGATCAGCCCCGTTCCGAGAGCTATTTTCGCCGGATTCATTGCAGGAATAGCTGCCGGCTATATCGCCTATCTGTTCGTAGGACTTCCCGGGTTCATAATCGGATTTATTGCTGGACTGGTCGCCGGCTCACAGACAGTCCTGATGATGGCCAGGTCAAGAGAAGAAACACCGTGACAGTCATCCAAGTCCAAAAGCCAAACCTGACCAATGAAGAAATTCGCTATGCTAGAAACAAGCTTGGACGTGAGCCTACCCAGGTCGAATGGGCTATGCTCGAGGCCCAGTGGAGCGAACACTGCAGCTACAAGTCCAGCAAACTCCTCCTCAAGCTACTGCCCAGCAAAGGACCACGTGTCCTAGTCGGACCCGGATTCGACGCAGGAGTCATCGACATAGGCGACGGCTGGGTCGCGACACTGCACATCGAGTCCCACAACCACCCCAGCGCCATCGACCCGTACGGAGGAGCAGCAACCGGAGTCGGAGGAGTCGTCCGAGACATTCTCTCGATGGGAACGAGGCCAATCGCCTTACTCGACCCGCTACGATTCGGAGGTCTCGAAACCAGCCACAGCCGCTGGCTCCTTGACAATGTCGTACGAGGAATAGCCGATTATGGAAACTGTATTGGTGTCCCGACCGTCGGTGGAGAAGTAGAGTTTGACCCATCCTTCGAGAGAAACTGTCTCGTCGATGTCGTCTGTCTCGGGCTCGGAAGAAAAACCAAGCTGGTTCTAGCAGAGGCTAAGCATCCAGGTGACCTGGTCTATCTCATAGGCGGGAGTACTGGGCGAGACGGGATTCGAGGTGCAAGCTTCGCCAGCAATCCGCTCAACGAGCGATCTGAAAGTGAAAGATCTGCGGTCCAAGTACCTGATCCGTTCACCAAGAAACTGATCATTGAAGCAGTCCTTGAAGCGGCAGAGGCGGGCGTGATCCATGGGATGAAAGACCTTGGTGGTGGGGGACTGTCTTGCGGACTGTCCGAGATGGCGGCGAAAGCTGGGACAGGCATGGAGATCGATCTAGATCTTCTCCGTACTCGGGAGCCTGATATGGAGCCGGCGGAGATTATGATCAGCGAATCACAGGAGAGAATGATCCTCATTGTCCGACCAGTTGACGAGGGACGACTCAGAGGAATTCTCGACAAGTGGGAGGTGGGCTACTCGAGAATCGGACAAGTCACGAAGAACGGAATTCTACTCATCAAACGGGGACAGAATATAGTTGCCAAGGCTCCTGCGAGATTTGTCGCTGAAGCGCCAGTGATCCCACGCGCGAGCAGGAAGCCGTTGTACATAGATGAGCTGGCTCGAGCCCCAGAACCGCCTCTACCGCAAGACCTCAACGAGACCCTGCTTTCGCTTCTTTCCAGCCCGAACATTTGCAGCAGGGACTGGATCTATCGACAGTACGACTTCGAAGTTGGGCTACGAACCATTCTCAAACCAGGACAGGGCGACGCCAGCGTCCTCCGTCTCCCGAACGGAAAAACGCTGGCCGTCACGACTGACGGAAACAGCAAGCAGGCATACTTGGACCCGTATTGGGGAACGATTGGAATTCTCAGCGAGACATTCTCCAATCTCGTCGCGACGGGCGCGGAGCCGGTCGCGATCGTCGACCATCTCCAGTACGGCGACCCGGGTAATCCAGAGGTCTACTGGACATTCAGAGAAGCAATACGAGCCATCAAGGATTATCTCAACGCTGTCAAGGTTCCGTGCGTCGGGGGCAAAGTCAGCTTCTACAACGAAGACTCCGACACGAAGACCGCGATCAAGCCCTCACCGGTGATCGCAGCACTAGGACTAAGAGACTCTAAGACGGCAAAGATGGGATCGGCGTTTCGAGCAGAAGGCGACGATCTTCTGATCGCTGGGACAACACTCCCAGAACTCGGGGGCAGCGAATACTACGAAAGAGTCGAAGGACTCGTCGGGGGCCCGGTTCCAAGGGTCAACCTGAAAAATGAGAGAACGATCATGCGAACCATCAGCGGACTTGTCAAGGCAGGACTCGTCGAGTCAGCCCACGACGTTTCCAAGGGCGGACTAGCAGTCGGTCTCGCAGAGATGGCCATACAAGGGCAGAGAGGCTTCACTGTCGTGATAGACGAAGTCCCCACCAAGACAGATAGAATCGACCGGTTACTCTTCTCGGAGTCGAAGCCCCGATTCATCCTCGAATCTAAACCAAAGAATACACTGAGAATACTCCGACGCATGAGAGCGGCAAAGATCAAAGCCGCAAAGATAGGGAGAGTCCAAGGAAATAGGTTAGAATTTGCTCAGGAATCAGATCCCCTCATAACAATCCCACTCAAAGTCGCGACGGAATCCTGGTCAGGTGCACTACGGAAGACAATGGAAGCCGCGGCATGAACCATACCACTCCATCCCCAGACAGAGTATTTCGAGAAATTGAGCCTTCTGACCCATTTACATGAACGAGTCAAGAAAGAGCTATACACGGCCTAAGATTGATTCGTGCTTGTAATTGAGCCCGAAGAGCCTCGCTGTCCAGCCAATAGTACAAGCGGGTATACCGGTTTTGACCCGCTCTGACCCAGTCCACTCCTCACAGCTCCAACTTCCGACCACGGAGCGGGCGCCGAAGGAAGAGTGCGGTCTCATCGGAATCTACTCGCTCAGTGAAGAGCCCGTCTCGGAACGGATTGTGAAAGGACTATCCGCCCTCCAGCACAGAGGCCAAGAGTCGTGGGGTATAGCCGTTCCCGGCGAACCCATAGTAAAGGGCCTCGGACTAATCGGCGTTGGAGCCGCGACCAATGCTAGAAAGATCCTACGGCTTCAGGGAAACCGTGGAATCGGACACGTCCGATATTCGACAAGGGGTCGGACTACTCTCGAGAACGCGAGCCCGATGGATATCAGAGGCGAGTTCGCTATCGCCCAGAACGGCACAGTTGCCAACACAGAGGACGTGACACCCCTCGTCACCGGCGAGTTTCCAGTACTCGACGACTCGAACGATACAAGGCTTGCAGGTTACCGGCTCCTCCAGCACTATCGTCGCGAGCGTGACTGGACCCGAGCCTTCAGCAAGCTCTCCAAGGAA
>JAJPJY010000086.1 GCA_021323995.1 bacterium
AACAACAGGTCGAGCGGCAGAAACAAGCAGTAATCCGAAGAATCCTTACTCCAGAGGCCAGACAACGTCTCACAAATATACGAATGGTTAAGCCAGAGTTCGCCGACGAGCTGGAAATGCAGCTTATCCAGCTCGCCCAGTCCGGAAGATTACGCGGTCAAGTGACCGATGAACAGTTGAAAAAGACCCTCGTTCAGCTCGGGGGCCAGAAGAGAGAGATCAAGATCAAGAGAGCATAACAATGGCAAGGCACAAACCATCGGGAAAGAAAAAGCACCTTTCACACGCACTGAAACAGGCCCAGCCAGTCCCATCCTGGGTCGTAGCAAAGACAGAAGGAAAGGTTCGACGAACACCCAAACAGAGAAACTGGAGAGATACCAAGATCAAGGTGTAGACAGTCACGAGCAAAGAAAAGAAAGAGAAGAAGGAAAAGAAGCCAAAGGCTCCCAAGAAGGAAAAAAGCTCCAAAAAGAAAGAAACCGAGCCTCTCGAAGCCAAGGAAGATCTCGCCCTAGAAAAGCCCACGCCGATCGAGCCGGTAAAGGGGAAGCTCGAAGAGAAGCCTGAGAGATTATCAGAGGAGACGAAAGAGGAAGTCGAGGTCGAAGAAACCCCCGAGGCTCCGGCAGAAGCTGAGCTGGCCCCTGAAGAGGAAGAGCTCGAAATCGTCGAAGAGAAATTCTACGACCTCAATCTCAACCGGATAATGAACACCCCACGTGAGAAGCGAACCCCTAGAGCCGTCAGGTTCCTTAGAGAATTTGTTAGCAAGAGAATGAAGACTACCGAGGTCTCCATCAGCGAAGCAGCCAACAGCATGCTATGGCAGAGAGGCATTAGCAAGCCGCCGAGACACATCAGGATCCGAGTCGTCAAAGACAAGGAAGGCCGCGTCATAGTCTTTCCAGGAGAGGGAAAATGAGTCGTGCCGATTGTCTTCTCTGACATTTTCGGAGACCCGAACGTAGGAATATTCAGCTTCGCCAACGAAAACATAGCAATACTGCCAGCTGGAATCTCTCCCAAGAAACTCGAAAGCTACAAGGAAGCACTCGGCACTGAAGCCTGTGCAATAGGGATTGCCGATTCAAGACTCGTAGGCATCTACACCAGTGGAAACTCCAACGCCATACTACTCCCGTACATAGCGACGCCGGAAGAAGTCTCCAAACTCCGCTCAACGGGAACTAGAATCGCTATAATCGAAGAAAAACGGACAGCCCTAGGAAACCTGATCCTATGCAACGACTACGGCGCGATAATCGACCCAAGACTCAAACCCAAGACAGTATCAGCGATCGAAAGAGCTCTCAAAGTACCCGTCCGTATCGGAACGATTGGAGGGCTGCCCCAAGTCGGATCGCTCGCAACGGCATCTAACAAAGGAGTACTCGCAAATCCCATGATAACGGATTCAGAGAAAGAACATATCGCAGAGGTCCTAAGGGTCCCCGTGTCCGTTGGGACGGTTAACTCAGGCGTCCCCTACCCGAAATCCGGAATCGTCGTAAACTCGAGAGGAGCAGTGGTAGGGTCCCACACCCTCGGCACCGAGCTAGTGGCCGTCAGCACGGTATTCCAGACGGATTAGGTTAAGTACGGCTCAGCGTATTCTCGCGTTCTTCATCGAGCGATGAACCTACATGAGTGAAGTCAAACGGTTCCGAATAACTGGCGATCTTAGGAAGAGAGGGGAGAACCTGCATTTCAAGAAGGAGATTCGTGCCCTCACGAAGGAACATGCTCTCCAGGGCCTGTATGCAGACATGGGTAGCCGTCACAAGGCTCGAAAGTTCGAGATAGCGATCAAGACTGTAGAAGAGATTCCAGAGACAGGAGAACCGAGTTAGTGGCCGTCGCTAAGAGGCAGCCTGCTCGTCCAAGCGACATCGACGATCAAATGCTACAGGTCCTCATGGACATACGACTGTTAGAGAACTCAGCCCGCGTCCTGCAGTCAAGGCTCGACATCGTCACGGCAGCGCTCTCGGAAACCCTGACAGCAATATCGACGCTAGAAGGATCCAAAGGCAAGACAAGCGAAACTGAGGCATTGGTTCCAATCGGATCTGGCAGCTTTATCAAAGCAAACCTCGCAAATGTTGACAAAGTCATCATCGGCGTTGGAGCGGGAGTTTGCATCGAGAAGCCGATCGAGGACTCGATGAAAGATCTCCGCCTGCGCTCGAGCGAGCTCGAGAGAGCAAGAACAACCGTTACCCAACAGCTCAATCAGATCATCGGGCAGAGCGAGGATTACAGAGCCCATCTCAACGACTTGTCAAGGAAGAGGGGCGGTGGAACGGTAGAGATTGTTTGATCGCCTCAAAGCACAGTTCTCAAACTTCTACGACCGCATAGCTAAGACAGAACTGAAAGGAAAAGATCTCGAAACCGTCGTTGACGAGTTTGAATTATCTCTCGTAGAGAACGATGTCGCGGTTTCAGTCGCAGAGTTCGTCGGCAACGAACTAAAAGAGAAACTGAAGGACGCACAGTTCGCCAGGTTCACAGATCCCCGGGCTAGAGTAAAGGTCATCCTTCAAGGAGTACTCATGTCCGTCCTGCAGAGGGCGGGAACACTCGACATCTTCTCCATAATCGACAAGAAGAAAGCCGCAGGAGAACCGGCCATAATCGTCTTCATCGGAATCAACGGCACCGGGAAGACAACGAGCGTAGCCAAACTAGCTTACATTCTCCAGAAGAAAGGACGAAGCGTCATACTCGCCGCTAGCGACACTTACCGTTCGGGATCGATCGAACAACTCGAAGAACACGCCCGACGAGTAGGAGTACGTGTAATCAGGCACCAGTACGGAGCGGACCCGGCAGCAGTAGCCTTTGACGCAGTAAGCTATGCGAAGGCGCACTCGATAAACGTGGTTCTCATAGACACAGCGGGTAGAATGCAGACTAACAAGAACCTGTTGGAAGAGATGCGAAAAATTGTCCGAGTAACCAATCCCGACCTGACAATTCTCGTAGTAGACGCTCTCACTGGGAATGATGCGGTAGAACAGGGCAAGATTTTCTCGGAGGCGGTCAAGATTGACGGGATAATCCTGGCCAAGCTTGACGCTGATGTGAAGGGAGGAAGCGCCATATCACTATCCTACATAATGGGTAAACCCGTCGCGTTGGTTGGTACGGGCCAAAAGTATGATGATCTCGAACCGTTTCAGCCCGAGGCCATTGTCAAGAACCTAATTGGCTGAACGATCGGCAGAACTCACCGTGAGGTGGCTCGATAGTCTAGTCCTATGTTCTTGGGGTGCGGTGCTTACTTCGACGGTACTTCTAGCGGGACGGCAAGACTTGGGTCGATCTGCTTCTTGATCTCTTCAACTGTTGGAAATCTGCCTTCTTGTTTTCTCGAGAAGATCAGTTTTCCGTCGAGGACTATGTCGAAGATTCCGCCGTCCGAGGGATTCAGAGCGATTGAGAGCTTCTTGTTCAGCGGCATGCCATAGGATGCAAGGAGCTGGTTGACTAGCTCGATGGCTCGGGGTTGGTGACCACACGGTTGACAATAGGTTATTGCAAGATCCATTTTGTCTTCCCAGAGCTTGGCGTCTAGGGACGATTTAAATCTGGTTTTGCATGGTTCTGGTAACTTGACTGGAGCTTAGGCATCCGAGGATTCCTCCCTGGTAACCGTGTGGGGATGCTTAAATTGGGTCGCGGATGACCGAATGTTATGAGAGAGTTAAGGACGCTAGTTTTGAGATGGTTTGCCCTAGTTGGTCTCATCACCTTGGCACTCGTCCCGATTCGGTTGTATGTTCTCTCCGCTAACGACTGGCTCGTGGGTGTGCTTTCGACCCTCGCACTTGCGTTCTTCGCGATATACTTCCTCATTGTTTGGCTTTGGAAGCCCAAGACTGTCAAGACGGTTTCTGTTTGATGCGACGCGTTCTGGATGATGTGAACCGTTTAGGGCCCGACAGCTAACAGCAATTCTTAGCCCCTGAAGATTAACAGAGCCTTTCGCATCTTTGGCAAGACAATCGGAGTTTGTCCCACTCCACCGGTCGATTGGAAGGGACTGAAACGCAGTGACAAGGAAAGGCTGCGGCTAAGCTTGAAGCATGGGGATTGATGTCGTTCTGGCTAGTCCACGGTCGTATGGTTAAATAGGAAGGCGGGGTCTCGCTTTCGAGAAAATTAGTAGAGGGTCCGAAACTGGGCGTAAGAAGTTCCCTACAGTCCGCAAGAAGGCTGTTTCACGTAGCCCAGAAACCGGACTGGGAAGAAACATACCTGCTTATCAAAATAAGCCTCATTGGCGTCGCAATAGTCGGTGGAATAGGATTCGTCATCAGAATCCTGTTCTGGCTCGTAGGGCTCTACACGTTACCCTCGTCCCAGACCGGCACTACGGGATTCATCTATGGACTGATCTAAGAGGAGACACGGTATGACTCAGCAGACGCAGAAATCATCGATTTACGCGGTCCGCACAACAAGCGGGCAAGAGAGAACAGTCGTCGACTTGATGGCTAGCAGAGCTAAAGTCAAGAATCTACCGATAACCGCGATCCTCGCTCCCGAAGTCATCAAAGGATACATCTTCGTCGAGGCCACAGGACCCCATTTCGTTGACGAGGCAATTGCGGGAACGAGACACGCTAGAACCCGGACTAAAGGAGTAGTCTCCATCCAGGCCATCGAGCGATTCGTAGTCACCAAGCCGGTAATCGAGGAATTGAGTGTCGGAAACCTCGTCGAGGTTGTAGGAGGTCCCTTCAGAGGACTACGTGCGAAGATTACACACGTCGACAAGGTGAAACAGGAGGTCGTGATCGAACTCTTGGAAGAGGGATTTGCAACATTGCCGATCACGGTTCACGCGGATTATGTCAAGCTGGTGAGTAGAGGAGAGGAGAGTAGTGGGCGAGAAGAAAACAGTTGACTCACTGATTGACGGCGGAAAGGCAACCGCAGGTCCCCCGCTCGGACCGACCCTGGGACCCTTAGGCGTCAATGTTCTCCAGATAGTCAACAAGATCAATGAGCTGACAAAGTCCTATGCGGGGATGAAAGTCCCCATCAAAGTAATAGTGGATGTTGATGACAAGAGCTTCGACGTCGAAGTCGGAACCCCCACCACATCCGCCCTGATCGTCAAAGAACTGGGTGTCGAGAAAGGGTCAGGCACCCCGAAAGCGACCAAGGTCGGAAACCTCACGGTTGAACAGATCGTCAAGCTCGCAGGGATGAAGCGGACCGACAGCTACGCGAAGACCGTAGCTGCGGCCGTAAAGGAGGTAGCCGGGGCGTGTGTAAGCATGGGAGTAACGGTCGACTCCAAAGAGCCGAAAGACTACATCAAGGACCTCGATAAAGGGTCATACCAGAAAATGCTGAAAGAAGCCTAGGGAGATCAAGAAAATGCCAGTCTCGAAAGACGCCATTTCCAAAGCCATAGCCGACATGAAGCAGAAATCGGAGAAACGCAAATTCTCCCAGTCCGTCGAACTGGCAGTCAAGCTCCGAGACCTCGACCTGAAACGGCCAGAGACGAGAATTAACGAATCAATGGAACTCCCAACACCAGCCAGCAAGGACGTTAAGGTCTGCGTGATCGCAGGCGGAGACCTAGCTGTAAGAGCAAAGAGTGCGGGAGCAGACCTTGTCATTGGAAAGGATGACTTGGACAAGATGGGCCGAGACAAGAAACAGGCTAGAAAGCTCGCACAACAATACGACTTCTTCGTCGCAGAAGCACCATTAATGCCTCTAGTTGGCAAATCCCTCGGGCAGATGCTCGGACCCAGAGGCAAGATGCCGATGCCTATCCCGCCTACTGCGCCGATAGACGATGTGATCAAACGTCAGAGACGGAACGTCCGTCTCAAGATGAAGGATCAGCCAGTGATCCAGGTCAAGGTCGGAACAGAGGACATGCCTGATGATACGCTGGTGACGAATATTCAGACGGTAATTTCCCGGCTCGAGTCTAAACTTGCGAAGGGCTCGAAAAACATCTCCGGTGTCGCAGTCAAGACCACTATGGGTCCACTGGTGAAGGTAGTAACAACCCAGGTCTAAGCCTTGTCGACCAGGAAAATCGCTGAGTGGAAGAAAGAGTCCCTAGCACAGCTACACGGTCTGATGTCGAAATACCCAGTCATATCAGCGGCTGATCTCACAAAGGTCCGATCTTCCCAGATTCACGAGCTTCGAAAGAGGCTCCGCGACCGGGTCGTCATGGTCGTCGCAAAGAACAATCTTCTCCGCAAAACCGTCGAACTTGGAGACTTCAAGGGCGCAAGACTCGGCGAGTTCTTCAAAGACCTCACAGGGTCCAACATTCTCCTCTTTTCAGAGATCAACCCGTACTCACTCATCATTCTCCTCGACAAGAGCAAAGTGAGAGTCCCTGCCAAGGGCGGAGACGTCGCGACGGGCGAGATAATGATCCCGGCGGGAAACACTGGTCTGCCACCCGGACCCGTGATCAGCGAGTTTGGAGAGATCAAAGTTCAGACGAAGATAGAGGGCGGAAGCATATGGGTAGCCCGGGATTCAGTGGTCGCACGCAAAGGCGATACCATCACGGCCAAAATGGCCTCTGTTCTCTCAAAACTCGGCCTCAAGCCAATGGAAGCCGGGCTGACCCTGGTCGTCGCATACGACAACGGCTCAATACTTCACAGGGATGATCTGGTTCTCGACCTGCCAGCGTACAAGAACGATTTCATGACCGCGATCAACGAAGCGCTCAACCTCTCGACTGAAGCTGGATACGTGACGACAGAAAACGCGCCAAGAATACTCGTCAAAGGCATGAGAGAAGCCCTATCGCTCGCAGGAGAGGCCGGCTTCCTCGAAGACGGGTCCATCGAATACGTCCTGAAGAGAGCCCTAACTCAGGCGACGGCACTCGACAAACTGGTACCAGTTGAAAAATCATCATGAGCCCAGTTCACGCCCACATTCATCGAATCATCCAAGCGGAAATGCTTAAGTGTGTCAGAAAGAGTTCCCTAAAATCTCACAAGGAAAACGGTTCGGACTAATATGCCAATGAAATATGTCTATGCAGCCCTACTTCTCCACTCGTGGGCACAGCCCGTAACGGAAGAGAATGTGAAGAAGATAGTTTCGGCCGCGGGAGGCCAATCCGAAGAGTCACAAGTCAAAGCACTAGTTGCTGCACTCTCGGAAGTAAACATCGACGAGGCCTTGAAGTCTGCTAGTTCAATGATGATGGCACCAGCTGCCGCACCGGCGGCTCCGTCCGAGGGCAAGAAGAAGGAAGAGAAGCCCGCCGAGGACGAGAAGAAGAAGGAAGAGGAAGCCTTGGCTGGACTCGGGGCTCTCTTCGGATAAGATCAGGAGGCTCGCGGTATAGCTCCGCACGGCGTTCTCGGGAACGTTTCGTTCTAGCCCTGCTCACATCCTAAACTCTTTACTGTGCACTCTGGATTTCGAGGGGACCAGCTAGATGCCACAGATCGGTCCCGAAGAATTCGCAATACCATTCTTCGCAGAACAGGGATTCACCAGGCGGAAGTGTCCGTCCTGCGGTAGCGATTTCTGGAGCCAGAATCCGGACCAGAAAACTTGTGGCGAGGCGCCCTGTGCTCCCTACACTTTCATTGGAAACCCGCCGACGACCAAGCACTACACTGTTCCTGAAATGCGGATCCAGTTCATGGATTATTTCGCGGAGAAGGGTCACAGTCGCATCCGACCTTATCCTCTTGTGGCGAGGTGGAGAGACGACGTCTATCTGGTTGGCGCGTCAATCTATGATTTTCAACCCTACGTTACGGAAGGAGTGATGCCGCCTCCAGCGAATCCACTGGTGATCAGCCAGCCCTGCATCCGATTCACAGACTTAGAACTGGTCGGCCCGACTGGGGGGCGACACTTGACAATGTTCGAGATGGGTGGAGCTCACGCGTTCAACTATCCAACGAAGGAGGTGTACTGGAAAGATGAGTGTGTCCGATACCACCACCAGCTCTTGTCAGGGGTAATGGGCGTTCCGTCAGAGATGGTGACCTACAAGGAACACTTCTGGTCTGGAGGAGGAAACGCGGGACCCGACCTGGAAACAATCGTTGCTGGACTGGAAATCTCAACCCTCGTATTCATGCAGTATCGAGTCGAAGGAGAGCAGCTG
>JAJPJY010000022.1 GCA_021323995.1 bacterium
TGATGATCTTGTTCTGTTCCGTGAGTATTCGAAGTGCGCTGGCTATCAGGGACAATGATGGATTGTCCCACTTGAATTCTGTCTCCTTCATTGCAAGAGCCTGTTTCCCTTTGATTATTGAGCCGCGAAGGTTCTCGTCGGTGTCGTCATCGGCGAATGCCACGCGATTCTTTCTGTCCATTTTCTCCGACATACTCGTCGCGGCATGCTCCCGCTTTACGTCCGGATAGCAGTCCTCACAGAATCTCAATCCTTTCAATTCGAGGAGCGGGTCGATCAGGCTCAGCGTCTTTCCACATCTGGAACAAAAGTCTGCCAATCTCAGTCTCAGCTCTAAGAACGATTCTGCTCGGGATTGCTATTAAAGAGTCCTGTAACCTGTGTCGGGCATTCGCCAGCCCGACGACGTAACGAGAATACTCCTCTAGTGTCGAAGTCTGTTTACTGGAGACAGCAGCAGGCTGTCGTTGTGCCTTGGGTCTTCTCTATAGAACGAGGATCTAACGTTGCTTGAGTTCATCGTGGTGCCGTTGTCCATGTGCTGCCTAATCCAATCAGGTACGATAACCGCCCTAAGTAACTGCTGCACCGTCACGTCCCTGTTTTTCGCCTCAAGTCCTAGCAGCTTGAACGCTTCGTCTCCGATCGACATTATGAATTTGGCCATTTTCGTCAGTCTCCTACCCGCTGCACTCTCTTGGTAGATGATAGGCCGTGAGCTATCGATGCGCTCGGTCGGGCCAGCCCGGAAAAGTTTTCTGTTCCACTCTGTTCTATGTTGACGACGATGGAGTAGTCGACTCCAATCCGTTTTAGGGCCTGGACGAATCCTTTGAACTCGTTCAATATGTCCTCGTCGCGCTCTACAAGCGTTTCTCCATTTAGTCGCAGAAATGCTTTCCAGCGGCGAACCTCCAAGTCTCCCAATCCTCCTATTGTCTGGCTCCAGACGAGAGTCGGTCCACGCTGCCTTCGACCTTGAAGTAGACTTCGCGGCCGTGCATCCACACACTTTTGACTTCATCGTCTATCTCTGTGTATACGCCGTCGAGCCAGACTCTCACATTTAGGTCCTTAGAGGACGAAATCAGCTTCTCTAGGAGGGTTCTCAACTGGTCGTTAGTCATACCCTTGTCAAGTGTCTCCCGGGAGGCGACTCCCGGTGGGTATCTTGAGGTATCTGCTACTGTCATATCGCTCTGGATATAATTCTCTAGATCACCATATAGGTTGAATGTTTACAATGAATCGCACAATGCAAGGGGTGCGTTAACACTATTCACTTGTGTTCTAGCCGAACACAGTGTGGACATCTAACTCTTATTCGAAGCCGACGAAAACAGCACAAGAGCACCACTGCATAAGTTCATGGTAGCCCTTGACGAAAGGGTCTTTGTAGAGCTCGATCGACTGGCGAGAACGCGGAACATTAGCATCCAGGAACTCTTGAGAGCTGTTGTAGTCCCCGAGTGGATCCGGGGCGAAGGTCGAGTCGGCCTGGAAAGGTAATCGAAAATTCCTCGCGTTCCCAGTGCTAATCGAGAGAAGGCTCTTCCGGTAGCAGTTCCCGGAAACGACACACCGGATTAGAACACCGGAGCAACAACTGAATTTCATTGTCGCTTACCAAGTTAGCCTCTACCGTTCCTTCGTTACACAAAGGGCACGCATGCGTCATGAGTCAATCGCAAAATCGAATGTACGCTGTGTAAAAGAGGGAGAGTGATGGAAGAAACTATTCCCTGCGCTTCTGTCCGACGCCCCACCCAGTTTTGAATGTAGGCGTGATCTTGATGAACGGGGCCTCGCCCTCTTTCCAGGGGTCTCTCTTGACCCAGTCAAGTTTTGAGTAGAACAACTTGTAGAGACGCTTGTACTCCTCACCTTTCTCGATTATCTCGACCGGACCGCTTAGGAGCAATAGCTTGCTCGTTCCATTAGCGTCAACCAGAATCGCCGCGTTAGGATTCTCTCGGAGATTTTTCAGCTTACGCGTTCTATAGTCCGTCACGATACACGCATAGCCATTGTCCCAAACATAAGAGACGGGAACGACATGCGGCTCACCTTCCTTGGAAGCAGTGGCAAACCTGCACATATCGTTGCTCTCCAGGAAATTGGTCTCGCTGGAGGAGAGTTCTATTCTGGAAGGACGACTCTTGGTTTTTCTAGGCAACACCGGACCCTAACCCGACTCTGTTTTCAGGCTGGTTCGAGAGGCTGAATTATGCTTTTCCTACATTTGGAATCTCGATGTCTGGCGTCTGCACTCTACTCTGGAAGGGCTAGGACCCATTTGAATCTGGATGGGTCCAAGTGTAATGGTCAGTAAATATGTGGCTGGCTATACATGTCTACCGACAGATAGCGACACGAATCTTTCGGATGCGCACCCGAGAAAGGTTCATACGTTCTGTTTTAGGGGTTCACCTACTATCCAAGGATAGGGAATTTAGAATGTTCTTCACATTACTCGTTCTCGCTCTAGCGCTTTCAAACCCCGTGGCGGCAACGCAGACCATGAATCACGAGGATGCGATTCACGCTTTCGACTATGTTGTCGTCATAACTCTGGAGAATCAAGGAATTGCCGATATCATCAACAGTTCATTTGCGCCCTTCCTGAATCAACTCGCCTCGTCATACAGTCTAGCAACCAACTACACGGGAATTGACCATCCGAGTCTGCCCAACTATCTAGCGCTGGTCTCGGGCCAGAGCTTCTCTTCGTGGAGCAAGGCAGACTGCAGCCCTGGTCCAGACTGTAGTGCCGGGAATGCGCCCAATATTGTAGACGGTCTGGAAAGCAGAGGATTAACTTGGAAAGCGTACATGGAAGACTATCCTAGCAATTGCGGCTCACAATGCTCGAATGGTGGCTGCTTCCTCGGCGACACCGGAACCGGGACGTATGTAGCAAGGCATGATCCCTTCGTCTATTTCAACGACATCGTTAACAGCACCGACCGTTGCGCGAACATAGTTCCCGCGAACTCCGCTGGGCACGGAGGTCCAGATAATCTGTTCCTCTCTGACCTTGCCTCTCCGAGCACCGCTTCAAACCTGATGTGGCTCGCACCAAACCTGTGCGACGACATGCACGACAGTTGCAATGGACTGAACAATCAGACGGACACTGGAAGCTGTGGCGCATCATCACAATGTGTCCCACAGGGGGACAGCTATCTCGCACACCTAGTGCCAAGTATTCTAACAAGCAACCTATTCACGCACCAAAAAGCAGCGCTCTTCATCACGTTCGACGAGGGCAACGGCTACTGCCCGATCGACGGTACCTCACGGGATTGCGTATATGCCATCTGGGCCGGACCCGCGGTAAAGACAAGCTTCAAGTCATCTGCTTCCTTCAATCATTATTCATTCCTCAGCACTCTTGAAACGGTCTGGAATCTTCAACCACTAACTAGTAATGATGCAAACGCTCAGCCGATGACACAATTCTTCGCAGTGCATCATAACAACCACGAACACAGCGAACGCTTCGAATTACGAGACGATCGCGACAAGCCCAGGGAACATGATCATTCGAGATCAGAGGCTCCGGACGAATAGCTACGGACCCTGAGTCGCGTACTTTCGCCTTTCCGGGTCTAACGCGACTCCCTCACTGAATAGTTGGACCAAACTCTGAGACCCTCAGAGTTAGAACCATCAATTACGCACACGTAAATACCGGAAACTCCGAGCCTCACCTTCGATCCTTTGACAGTTCAGCGATTCACCGCTCCTAGCCACTTCGCCATGGAGCATAGAGATTGAGCAACGTCCGTTCCTCCAACGGTCGCTGGATTGGGCTCTTCGTAGCCTTGCTGGTTCTCGCTCTTGGAGGATTAGCGGCACTTGTCCTCGAATATCAGAACAATTTCTACCTTCGACAGTACATCTCGTATAACCTTAGCCTAACGGTCGGAGCCGCCGTCGGCCTGGTCATTCTCGCAACAGGAGCAGGATACTTCATGTCTAGGAGTGTTGGGCCCAAGAACCCGGGCCCTCGCGTTCCGACCTTCGCGAGAATTGGCTCATTCGTGAGAAAGAGGCACAAACTGATAATTCTGTTCTGGATAGTTCTCGTAATTGCAAGCTTTCCCCTATCTAACCAGCTCTCGAACGTAGTCACCTCGAGCACTTCGGGAGGCACTTCAAACACTTCCGAGTCAGCGCAGGCCCAGACTCTGTTGAGTCAGGAGTTTCCTCGTCCCCAGGCAAACACTAGTGCAATAGTCCTGCTCCAAAGCACCGATGTTACCGACAATGCGACCAGAATCTTCACTCTCAACCTGGAAAAACAACTACTGGTTCCCGGTGTTCTGACCAGTGTTGAGAACTTCACATCAGTCTACAGTCTCGCCCGGGCCTTCCTAACAGGATACTTCCTACAAAATGGCTACAACTATACAACGGCCGTGTCGATGGCGAACCAGACTGTTTGGACGCGACCACTCTCTGCCTATTCACCTCTCATTCCCCCGGCTATTCTGAACAGCTTCATCAGTCCAACCAAGAACGCGATGATCATCACGGTAAGTTTCTCGCAGGCACCCGGCTCATTCGGCAGCGCAACTACAGATCCGATCTTGAAGAACGTAGTGACCATGCGGAACGTCATAAGCCAGTTGAAGATGCAATACGGTGGACTCTCACAAACTTACGTGACGGGAGATCTAGCAACGACTGCCGACTCTTCGATAGGGAGCTCCAACGATCTCAGCAGGATCGAGCCGGTCACCGTCGGAGCGATACTGATCCTCGTCGGATTATTCTTCTTAGCGGTCGTTACACCGATCATTCCCCTCGGCAGTATCGGACTGGCATTACTGACTGCAGAAGGAGGCCTCTACCTCATCGGAAGATTCATCGTCCCGATCCAGGACACCGCCACTACTTTCCTCTTCACAATAATGCTCGGCGTTGGCACCGACTATGCCATCTTCCTCATGGCAAGATACCGAGAAGAGAGGGTCGAGGGTCACGACAAAGCCGCGGCCGTCCAGACCTCGGTCACATGGTCGGGCGAGAGTATCGCGACCAGCGCGACCACCGTCATTATTGCGTTCAGCGCAATGACAATCAGCTCGTTTACCCTACTCCGCTCCATCGGCGCGAGCCTAGGCTTCGGGGTCCTGATCGCGTTACTCGTCAGCCTCACACTGGTTCCGTCGATCGTCATGGTCGCAGGTGATCATGTGTTCTGGCCGAATTCAGGGAAGAGGTTTGAGAGGTATGCTGAGAAGGCTAGAAAGAAAAGGGCTCAGCGGCCGGGATACTTCCGTCGAGCCGCAAGCCTTAGCGTGAAGCGACCAAAGCTCGTCTTGTTTCTGGCACTGCTTGTGTCGCTTCCCGCGATCTATATCACGCTGACCGGAACCACATCCTATGACTTTGCCGCGGGTCTCAGCCAGGCGGAGAGCGTCAAGGGTCTCACGGCTCTCGAGCAGAGTTTCGGAGCTGGCCAAATTGGTCCAACTCAGGTACTGGTACAATTTCCCGCTCCTATTTTCGTAAACGGCAACCTGACATCCATCTCGGCGTCCGCCCTTGAGAGCCTATCGCGAAACATTACCGCGCTGCCCAACGTGAACGAAGTCACGGGGCCGACCCGTCCATTCGGAACTCCAATTAGCGGTACTAACCCGACAAATCTTGCCGCGGTTAGGGGCGACATTGGAGAGGACAACCGGACGGCGCTGCTGACTGTTCTCTTTCAACAGGAGCCTTTCACACAGGCATCCCTCAATACTGTCTCGCAGATACGAGATCTGGCTAGTCGCCTTCAAAGCACTAACGCTCCTTTGGCGGGGGACACGATTCTTGTCGGTGGAGCGTCCGCGTCAACCCTGGACTTCTCCAACGAGACTGTGGGTCAGTTTAACACGATGCGAATAATCACAATTGTCGCAATATTCGTCGTCCTTCTCGTAGTACTGGGCTCTTATCCGCTTGCTCTTCTCGGGATTCTATCGATCGGGCTGAGCATAATCTGGGCGTATGCAGCCACTCTGCTCTTCTTCAATGAAGTGCTCGGTTCACAGGTCTTGTTCATCATCCCGCTGATCCTCTTCCTCTTGCTCTACGGGATCGGCATGGACTACAACATCTTCATTCTGACCCGAATTAGGGAAGAGGCGCAGAAGGGTAAGGAAACCAAACAGGCAGTGGTCGACGCCGTAGACCGGACTGGCGGAATTATCACGGCTCTGGCCTTCATCCTTGCGGGAGCATTGGGCTCTCTTCTACTATCTTCCAATCGATTGCTTCAAGGGTTCGGCTTCGCAATCGGCTTCGCCGTCATCCTGGACGCTATGGTAGTGCGCACATACATTGTTCCAGCAGTTATGTCGTTACTAGGACGCCGCGCGTGGTGGGGTCCAAGATGGCTGAGGAGAGTCAAGTTCGACAAAGAAGCTGAATCAGCGAAGGCTCCAGAGAACAAAGCTAGCTGAAAGCATGTGAAGCGCGCTCGCACGAGTTATCGCACAAACGGCCTCGAGTGAATCTTTGAATTGAGACTGCCGGTTCTAGAAGACTCATAGTCGCGGTTGAGGCTCCGTCTTAGCGGAGCCTTGACCTATCGAACAGAATACTTCCTTGGCATCCTGTCCCTGATCCCCCTTCTCGAAATAGGTGCCGCCAAGGGATTAGGGTGGCTGACAACCATTCTGGTCGTGTACATAGGAGTCCCGCTTCTCATTTGGAGCCTTCTCGTGAACCATCTAGCCTCCTTCGTGGTGAGACTCGTCTGCCGGTTTCGCGAATCTTCTGGCCACCAGTACTATTTCGAAAGACAAATCGGAATGCCGGGAGTATCCCGGAGACTTCTCAGAGACGTCCGCGTCCTCTTTTTCGTCTTCCTCCTCTCCGCCCTTATCGTGCCCCTGGTGACTAGTGTATCCCCTGGGAATCTCGTGCCCGTCAGTAACACGTTCATTTACGTCGCTATCTTCCTGCTCGCCGTCCCATCATCAATCCATGTGCTCCTCTGGACGCTTGAAGACTCGGGGCTCCGCTGCCACAACACAACTAGAGTCACGGTAACTGTCCCTGCTCAATGGATGTCAAGATGGCTGTCTTCAGCTGGAGGCATTGGAGCCTTCGTCTCGTTCGCGATTACCATGGGAGGGAATCTGGACAGAGCGCTCTCGCTTGCGCTAACTCTGTTCGTCTCACTTCTCCCGTCGTGTATATTGGCGCCGACACTTTTCTATCGTAGGCTTGAGCCCGGCATCATCGCAAAGCTTCGGCAGAGCAAAGCGGCCATGACTATGGCTCAGCTCTTTCCACAGCCGATCCTGCCCAGCGCTCCTATCGTCCCATCTCCTACGGCGCCTACTCTGCGCGCCCAGAAGGGTCCGGAAGAAACTCGCAAGACGTGAACGCTACAAGCAATACTCAGGCTGTTCAGTCGCAAGGTTACTATTCGCTTAAAGACCACAGGAACAGTTCTGTGGCTCGATAAGCATGGCTGAGACGGCTAAGCAACCTCTTCCGAGCAGTACGCTACGCAGCTATGCTATGATCGGGATCGTTCTCTACGCCTTTGGCGTCCTCTTGAACGAGATTGGGAACGGTTTAACCCAGCTCTGGCTGGTTCCGTATGCGGACACGATTAGTGCATTGGGCTTTGTTATAGCACTCTACACCGCAACGCTGTCAGGAGTTGGAACCCGGCTGATGGTAGTGCTAGGACTCATCTATGGCGTCGGAACCTTCTATGTCAGCGAACCCGACGCCACCTACGTTGCTTCCGGTCTCAAAATAGGATCCTACAACACCACACACGATGTAGGGCTTGGCCTAATCGGTTTCACGCTCGTACTGCTGATCGCCCTCGCATTCTACTTGACCCGAGTAAAACGAGTTCGAACCGTTATGCCTAAGCAAGACCCGGGATCAGCATCGTAGAGATCGCAGAATGTCGTGCTGAGTCTATACCTACCTGAGTACAAATTCGATGGCGGGCCCGCGGGGATTCGAACCCCGGACCTTTAGCCGGAGACCAGAGCACTCTCCTACAGCTGGTCCCGCTCAGTGCATAGGGGGCTCGGCTTCATGACGACTGCCGCTCTATCCAGGCTGAGCTACGGGCCCAGACCCGGACTGAAGCGTAGGATAGTTAATGATTCCTAACCGAGTCTTCTACTCGAGATCCATTGTCTGAGTCCCGAAGAACTCTTTCGGATCCACGATGTGGACCCGTCGTCCCTTCTTCATCAGCTCTTCAGCCACTTTCTCGTTTGTGGTAAAGTAGCAGCCGTCGCCTGTGAAGAATCGCAATACTCCGTGGGACTGATCGTTGCAGACCATGAAGTTGGCCATGGTCTTGTCATCGTCGAGGTCTTTTCCACACAGAGGGCATTTGAATTCGACAAACATCGTTTACTTTTCGACAACGATTGGAAGCTTAAAGGCTTGGCACGAAATTCCAACGGCGAGACCTGATGGACCAGAAGACGTCGATCAAGACAAAGCATGGAGAACTGACTCTTGAACAGCTCGCGGAGGCCCAGCCTGGAATGGCCAGGTTGATGAAAGAGATCGGCGACAGATACCACGTACTGTTTTACGCGGCGAAAGCGGGCAACTGGGAGCTCGCCCAACACGAACTGAACGTGACAATCAGCATTCTCAAAACCGCAAGCACGTTAAGACCCAAGTATGCTCACGACATCAATAGTTTTACTCAGTCACATCTCAACAAGATTGGCGAAAAGATCCGGTCAAAAAATTGGAAGGAGTTCGAGGCAGAGTTTTCGAAGGGAATCGAGGAGGCCAACAGGTTCCACGAAAAATATGGATACGGCTTCATTCGCTACGTGCTCTCAAAGAAACCGCCAGAAGACTTCGATCTTGCGAGTCATGAATAGCATTATTGTTCGACGACCTGTTCCGCCGAATTATCCTTAGCGGATTGTCACCCGGCAGCAGCGGATACGTGGATGAGTCTCGTTCTGTAGTCTCTAGCCACTCTCTTGCGCCTGAGCGTTCTGGCTCGAGAGCGTGGGCTTAGGCTCTTAGGATGCTCGGACATTTCCATACTCGCCGTATGTCGAGCGAATAACCCGCTCGGTAACATAAGTTTTCCGGAAATAGAAAGGTAGAGCTTGAGCGGGTTTAGAGTTGATTAGGAGCTGAACTGTTCGGTTCTCACCGTGTACTCCAATAGTTTTTCATGAATGACATTCACTCCGATGCCCGGGCCTTTTGGTACACTCATTGTTCCGTTCTTGTTCAGCCTGAACTCTGGGCTTACAATGTCCTCTCTGAAGTAGCGGTTGCTGGCTGAAATATCGTTTGGCAATACGAAACCCGGAAGGCTCGCAATGGCAATGTTGTGAGCTCGTCCTATTCCGGTCTCGAGGAGGCCTCCGCACCAGAGCGGCATGTGATGTGTCTGGCAGAGGTCGTGTATCTCCTTTGAGACTGTGAGTCCTCCTACTCGGGCTGGTTTCAAGTTTAGAACTCGACAGCTTTTGAGGGACAGCGCTGTCTTCAAGTCGTTGAGGCTTGAGACGCTCTCGTCCAAACAGATTGGTGTTTTGAGAGCTCTCTGAAGATTCGCATGTTCTACGAGGTCGTCCCAGGCAAATGGCTGTTCAATCATCATCAGGCCATACTCGTCTAGTCTGAAGAGTGCTTGGGCCTCGGAGCTCTTGTAAGCGCCATTCGCATCAGCCATCAACATAAGGTCAGGAAAATGCTGCCTCAATGCCGAGACCTGATCTACGTCTTTTCCGGGTTTGATTTTGATCTTTATTCTTCGATAGCCCTGTTGCAAATAGTCAGTGACAACTCTCAGCAGTTGTTGGGTGTTATTCTGGATTCCAACACTAACTCCGCTCTCGATTTCCGATTTTGTTCCTCCGAGAAATTTGCTTAGGGAGACATCTTCTATTTTCGCGGCCAGGTCGTAGAAGGCCATTTCGAACCCGGCCTTAGCCATGTTATTCCCACGGAGGAGGGATAGCGAATCTACTAGATGGCTGGGGGATGAGATCACTTTGCCTAGCACTTCTGGGACGAAATACTCCTGCATCACATGCCACGCACTTGTGATAGTCTCAGGACCATACCAGGGGCCAGCGGACACTGCACATTCTCCAAAACCTGTTTGATTCCCACTCCTCATCTCGACAATGATGCACCGCTTCTCTTCCTCCCTCCAGCCACTCGTCTCGAGAGGTGCGACGAGCGGAAGCCGGAGCTCCCGAAGCTCAATCCGGTCAAGCCTTAGATGATCCAACTAACCTTGCACTCAGGGCTAGAGATCTATCGCTGCACATTTCTTAATTCACCCATCTCTCACCCACAACCGTCCACGCCAGCTATGGCTAACTGACGCCAAATTGGGGCTTCAAAGCCCGAATTTCAAGAATCTAACCATGAAATCGTTCAGAACAAGCTCCGATCAATAATCGGGGCACGGATCTTGACCAAGAAGCATTCTGCGCGTTCACCGGCACGCTGACCGATGCGATCTCCAAACCACTTGAACAGCCAGTTCTACGGCTTATCTCGAAAAACTCGCCCGAAACAGCTTCAACCCCAGAGACCCTAGTCCAAATTTCCCAGAGCTCGTTTACTCGCGACACAAAACTGCTCCTTGGAAGAGCTGTCTATTTCTCACACGCCTCGGATAAACTTGGATCCAAAAGACAGGGAGGGGTTGGTCATCGCCGGTTATCATATTTGACGGCGTCGACAGTGCCGGTTGATGAAAGCGGCGTTTCTGAATCTAGTTTATGATCGGTAGGAATCTTTCCTCGGAGACCGAGGACGAGAGACCTCCGACTATTGGTAGCTGGTATCCGCAATCGAGGCAGCGGTTACTCTTGTCGAGATTCCAGCCGGTAATGTCGAAGCCGTTGCGTTTGACCGCGATAGATTTGCACTCGGGACAGTAGGTGTGCTCCCACGGGTGACCCGGGACGTTGCCGACGTAGGCGTACTTCAGACCCTCTTCTCTCGCAATCCTACAATGCTCCTCCAAGGTCTTGACCGGCGTATTCGGCAGGTCCATCATCTTGTAATCTGGATGAAAACGTAAAAAGTGAATGGGAAAGTCTGGACCCAGATTATCAAAGAGCCAACGGCTAAGCTTCCGAGCCTCATCTAGATTGTCGCCAACCTGCGGAACGATAAGATCCGTGAATTCCATATGCACCTTCGTCTTGTCCCGAATCTCTAGAATCGTCTGGAATATCGGCTCTGCGTTCGCGATCCCGATATACTTCCTTACAAAACCCGTCTCTGCATTCCCTTTGAAATCGATCGTAATACAATCTAGGAAGTCATTCATCATCGCCACAGTATTAGGCGTATCATAGCCGTTCGAGACGAAGATGTTCATCAAACCGTGTTTGCGCGCCTCGACTCCAACGTCTCGGGCGAACTCCATGAAGATCGTCGGTTGGTTGTACGTGTAGGCCAATCCTTGACAACCATGCTCCACGGCCATCGCCGCAACATCAGCCGGCGGCATATCCGTTCCCTCGACTTTCCGCCGCTGGCTAATGTCAAAGTTCTGGCAGTAGGAGCAGAGCCAGTTACAACCAGTCGTAGCTATCGAGAAGATTTTCGAGCCAGGCATGTAATGAGTCACTGGCTTCTTCTCTATCGGATCTATATGCCCCGTAATCACCTTCCCATAGACCAAGAGGTGGAGTTTACCACCAATGTTCTGCCGGACACCGCACAGACCAATTTTCCCCTCTGGAATGTTGCAATAGCGAGCGCAGGCCGTGCACCGGACCCTCGCGTCGGTCAGCGGCTGGTACAGTTGTGCCTCTCTAATCATATCACCATACTACCTGGGCCAAACACAACCTTTCAAACACGAAGGCCCTATTGGATCAGGGCTCAATCAGCTTGAAATCCCTTTCTTTACCAGCCGATCGATGGCGAAAGTCTATCCAGAATCGGTCGAGTCGAGTCACGCCATGAAGGCCTATACTGGAACCGGCGACAAGGGTGAGACTAGCCTCTACGGCGGGACCCGAGTGGAGAAAGCGGATCCGAGAGTCGAGGCTTATGGTGCGGTCGACGAGCTGAACTCCCAAATCGGCGTCGCCAGAGCCCACATAAAATCGGAAAAGCTGAGCCAGATTCTAAAGGACATTCAGAGGGATCTCTGGATACTAGGGGGAGACTTGGCAAGCGAGCTAGTTTCGGCGAACGTTCCACGGATCAGCAAAGAACAGCTTGACCGACTGGAGAATGTTACTGACGAGCTGAACTCAGGCCTTCCCCGGTTGACCAGGTTCATTCTCCCTGGAGGAAGCGTTCCCGGGGCCGAGCTTCACGTGGCTAGAGCCGTCTGCAGGAGAGCCGAAAGGAGGATCGTGACTCTCTCCAAGACGGAGTCTATCAATCCGGAAGTTCTTCCCTATGTAAACCGGCTCTCCAGCTTTCTCTTCGTTCTTGCCAGGACCATAAACAAGGCTCAACGAGTTCCCGAAGAAGAGTTCGTTCGAGACAAATGATGGGAAGATCCCGATGAAAGATGATTGTATCTTTTGCAAGATTGCGGAGAAAGAAGCAGATGCGACTATCGTCTATGAGGACCCTCACACTATCGCCTTCATGGACATTCATCCCTTGAACCCGGGCCATACGCTCGTCATTCCCAAGAAACACTACGTGAACATGCTCGAAATGCCCGCTGAAGAGGCAGGTCGAGTGTTCGTCTCAGTAGCCAAGGTCATGAAGGGCGTAGAGAAGGCCTCGAAGGCCGACGGTATCAGTGTGGGCCAGTCGAACGGTAGGGCGGCCTCACAGGAGGTGTTCCATATGCACGTCCACATAATTCCAAGATTCAACCATGAGATGATGAGCGGGTTTCCAAACCGGAAGCAAATGCATCGTCACGAGTTGGACGAGATCGGTAAGAAGATCAAGACTTCAATCGAAACGGAAAAGGGCCACTAGTTCTTGTCTCGGTAGTTCTCCCGGTACCAATTGCACCTGTCGGACAGAGGGCACAGCAAGCATTTGGGTCCGATGGGCTTGCACACTATCTTGCCGAACTTGACGAAGACCTCGTTTAGCTCCAGCCAGTCGCTCTTGTCCACTATACTCGTAAGTTTCTGTTCTGTCTCATCGGGAGTCTTCGTACTCACTACTCCTATTCGGTTGAACACTCTGTGAACATGAGTGTCAACAGGGATAGCGGGCTGCTTGAATCCATAGACGAGGACACAGTTGGCCGTCTTTCTTCCAACCGAGGGCAGCTCCAGGAGCTGATCCATGTCCGATGGGACCATTCCGCCATATTCTGCCAGGATTATTTTGGCTATTCGTTTGATCGCCTTCGCTTTTGTCTTGTAAAATCCACAGGATAGATTAGTTTCGCGACTGTTCTCGTGTCAGCCTTCGAGAGCTGTTTCGGTCCCGGATATTTCTGGAAGAGTCTAGTAGAGGCCACCGCGGTCACTTCGTCCTTAGTCCGTTGTGAAAGAACCGTGGCGATAAGGACTCTGAACGGATCTCCGTCGGTCGAATCGCTTATCTCTTGTAGAGCGGTCGGATCCTCCTTCCTCGTCTTCTCAACAGCATGGCTCGCATCCACTATTATCTGATGGAGAGTTTTGGGTGATTGTAGGCTGTGTTGCAACTATTTGGCGAGTCTCCGGATTGCTTCGATGTTGCCAGCTACTCCTCGTCTATCATCAATTGGTGTCTCCAATATCATTGGAAGGTCCCGGATCGCTTTGTGGTGGAGTATGGCCTTGAAGCCTGATGTTCCGATGTAGCCCATCCCGATATGTTCATGCCGGTCGTGTCCCGAACCCAGTCCATCCTCAGAATCGTTGATATGGACTACTTTCAGGTTTTCGAATCCGATCTTCTCGTCAAACAATGCCATCGTCTTCGCGACCGCCTTTTCTACATGGAGGTCATAGCCCGCTGCATACGCGTGACAGGTGTCAAAGCAGATCCCGATACGATCTTTCTGTTTTACCGAATCGCGGATCTCTCTGACTTCTTCAAACTTCGAGCCCATACTGTTTTTCGTCCCGGCCATGTTCTCGAGGCAGATCTGGAAGTCTCCCTTCGCCCTTTTGGTCGCTTGGTTGAGAGCATTGCTGATACGTTGCAGTCCTATCTCTCGCCCAGCACCTAAGTGGCTGCCGAGATGGACTACCAGGTATCGGACACCGAGCTCTACGCATCGTTCAACTTCCGCGTTGAGAGTTGAGATCGACTGTTCGTAGAATTCGTCTTCTGGGGAAGAGAGGTTCGGGAGATATGGCATGTGGTCCACGACCGGTGCAAGACCGCTCTTCTGTAGCTTGTCTTTGAACAGGCTAACTTCGTCCGGGTCCAAGGGGCTGAACTTCCAGCCTCTCGGATTTCGTGTGAAGATCTGAAACGTGTCGCATTTGTCTTTGAGAGCGTTGTCAATAGCGGTGTCTAGCGATTTGGCGATGCTTACGTGGACTCCGACCTTCACCATTAGAGTTCTAATCTGGAAACTGGTATGATAGATAGCTTTGGCTTAGCTAGGCGGCCGTGAAAGTGATTGTATGACGGTGGTTAGGCTTTGAGGGCTTCGATAACTTCGTTCGGATGTTCCGCGGGTTTCACGGTCTCGAAGATTTTGGAAATCTTTCCATGCTCGTCGATGATGAAGGTAACTCTCCTTGCCATGTTCGATTTCTCGTTGAGCACTCCGTAGGCGTTGGTGATTTTCTTATCGGGGTCGGCGACAAGCTGGAAGGGTAGGTGGAACTTCGTGGTGAATTTTTGATGAGAGTCTGTATCGTCTGTACTTACCCCTAGAATCTCCGCGTTCAGATCATGGATCTTCTGATACTCGTCCCGAAGGCCGCAGGCTTCAACGGTGCAGCCCGGAGTATCGTCTTTCGGATAGAAGTAGAGGACCACTTTCCGTCCTTTGTAATCGCCTAGATGGATCGTCTTTCCACTGGTTATCTGTGCAGTAAACTCGGGGGCTTTCATACCCACCTCAAGTTTGGTTATCGATTGCATGTCAACTTCAGGTCCATCATCTGGGATTTATGCACATTCCCATAGATTCAGGTGGAACTTTCGGCAACTTTTGCTTCCTCTCACGGTCTTGTAGAATGATCCAATCGTATCCTATTCATGTCAGGGAATACAAGAAAACGTCCGGAACGCCAATTGCCGTCCGTATGGCTACTTCTGCTTCTGAGGAGGATAATCTAGCTCGCTTTCTCTCATTTCCAATCCTTAAAGTCCCGACTTTTTTTTGAAGCGCAATTCTCTAAGTCTTTCTCTGGATTCTGAGAGAGGATAAACATCGGTATACTTTATCTCCATCAAAAAGGTAGTGTCCATCACTGTCCTTCAGAATCCTCCCGAGGTTCGTCCATGCGGAGATCCATTGTATGGTCAATTGGTATGAATTTCTGGGGAAAACGTACACTAGCTTAAAATATTCAACGGGCGGAAAATAGTACGTTTTAGGAGAAGAACTGGGAAAGCTTCCCGATTATGAGGAGTTCAAGTGAATGAGTAGAATTGTCCTTACTGCAGACTCCACTCAGATGAGCGAGTACTGGGGAATACCTCTGCTCCCGTTTTTCAGCTGTGCACCCGCGGAGAAGGTTCCACGTCCCGTCTTCGACTTTCTATCCCCTTCTGTGCCGCACAACAATGGTGTCGCTATCAAAGCGCCGTATGGGTTACGGAAACTGGAAGCGGCGATGTACAGAACCTATCGCCCCGATGAAGTGACGGTTGCACATCCGGACCATGTTTCAAAATTTGTAGACGAGAAGACCAGCATCATCGGAATCTCCACGATGGACCCACTCGGCCTGGGGCCTGTGAGCATGATGTTCACGGACGGGGGAAAGCTTACCGCATACTCGAAACGGAAGTTTCTCGAACTCGTCCAACAGATTAACCAGACAAGGAAGAAGTATCCAAAGGCCAAGCTGGTCCTCGGCGGGTCCGGCGCTTGGCAGATGGAGGTCCGCGACCGAGACACGAAGGCGCTGGGCGTGGATCACGTGGTAGTTGGCGAGTGCGACCATGTTATCCAAGACATTTACAACGACATAGAGTCCGGCAAAGCGCCTGAGTTCATTCATGTTCCGCGGGGTCCGAAGCTTGAGCAGATTCCTGACATTCTCGCACCAACCACTCATGGTCTTGTCGAGGTCATGCGGGGCTGCGGCCGGAACTGCCAGTTCTGTGAGCCGAATCTGCGGATTGCAAAATACTATCCTAAAGACAAGATTGAGCGGGAGATCGCGGTCAACCGGAGGATCAAGAACCCTAACGTCTGGGTCCATAGCGAGGACATTTTCCTCTACAAGCTAGAAGACAAGAGGGGTTTCATGCCTAATCATGACGCTGTCGTGGACCTGTTCTCGACAGTCATGTCTCAGAAAGGAATAACGTACGCGAACCCGACCCATGGCACAACCGCTCCGGCCTGGGCTGATCCTGAGCTCATCCGGGATATCTCGGAGACTGTCCGGAAAGGGACGAAGCGGCATATTGGAATTCAGTCGGGTCTTGAGACCGGGTCGAGTGAGCTGATCAAGAAGTACATGCCGTTGAAGGTGAAGCCGTTCACTCCGGACGAATGGCAAGATGTCATCTATAACGGGACCCGGATATTCAACGAGTACTACTGGTTCCCCGCCTACACGATAATCGTCGGATTGCCCGGTGAGACTACCGAGGATGCGGTTGAGACTGTACGCCTAATTGACCGGATGGAGCATGGGCTGAGGAAAGAGGTCGGCGACAAGGCACACTTCACAGTCACTCCTCTCAGCTTCGTCCCACTAGGCGTATTGAAGAAGAGCGGATTCTACAATATCGACGACCAGATCGACGAAGCGCGTTTCTGGGTCATCTACCGAAGCTGGAGACACACAGTTCTCGAGTTGCACACAATGCCTCCCACGCTGATACAGTTGAACCCGGTGCTCAAGGGAGTATTCACAACACTCTGCTGGTTCGGCTCCAAGAAGATACTGGACGGAATCAAGGCCTGGGGAAGATCACGGGGCTTCGACGCGGACAAGAGCCTACGACTGAACTAGACCCCACTGATTCTCCGCCCAAAAAAGGTCCAGAATCAGCCCTGATCGAAAGTCTGGGACAGGCCCAATACTGCCTTCGTCAGCCCGTTTCGTAAGCGTGAAAGGGCCCCACCGACGATAGGAAACAAGCGTGGATCGACTGAAAACAAAAATTTTCACGCGACACTAAAGAGTCCCGTTCTGAGAGCAGCTCCCAGCAAAAGTCTCTTTTTTGGGGGTTTACAGGAATCGAATGGTTCCGAGAAGGTGTTAGCTTTCTACCGGGGAATGCTTCGTCTGACCACTCTGCCCCGGCGGAGCGTGCCTAGGACTCTGCTCACCATACTCTTCGGTCGAGTACATGATTCGCCCTGTTTCTCACTCACAGGAAAAGACCTCTGACAATCTCTCGCGCAAGCGGCAACAGACCACTTCTGCCCCCGTATCCTACATCCCCTACTAGAAGCCAGAACATGTCGTCAGGACGATCCATAGGGTGAAAGAAGCCCCTCTTGATTCTCGCGCCCCGGTCAGTAAACAGACCAACTGGGTCGATCCATCCCCTGGATGTCTTTCTCGCCATGTTGGCGAAACGGGAACACATTCCGCAGTCATTGTCGTAGAGAAGGATCGGTCGAGCAGGAGACATAGAAGTCCAGCCACTAGGAGATAGGCCCGCAGGCCAACTGTAAGCTTTTCCGAACAGTCGAGCTAATCGGTACCATGGTCGATGCAGACTATTAGGGCTGCCAGAATAGAATACCTAATGGGTCAACTACGTGAGCAATGGGGAAAGCCTGTAAGGTGTTGCGAATCCGTCGCAGCGGGACGCTGTCTGGTACAAGGGCCGCTTTTGCATCAGCTCGCGGACGACTGTGATTCAAGCGCTGCTTAGAACATTCGAGACAGGCTTAGAGTGAACCTGAAGGCGCTTCTTCCAAAGTCGTTCGGGTTTTTCTTTCGGAAGGGTCTCGGATGCCGCTCGATTGGTTGCCAATCTAGTCTCAAGACGTCGAAACTGTAATCCAACTGGATAGATTCTCCAATCATTCTATTTCTTCCTCACAATACGCTCGTCGCTGGCGGGCAATATTGACTGGGGAAACAGCAACCCAGTCATTACCCGGAGCGCATGAGATTATATCAACATCAATCGGTACTGCACCGCGATCATGGTTCAGATTGGCTTGTCCCCAGACGAGAATTCAGCCGTGAGCAGTTACAGAGAGAGGGCTGTGGAGATTCTCAAGAGCATCGAGACAGGGGACAAGAAACCGCTTGATTTCATCAGCCCCTTCAGGTTTGTTCAGCACAACCTATCCATAGCAGATGGGCTAGCCGGGGTGACTGCCCTCTGGCAGTCCCGCCCCAAGGGCTCAGTCAAAGTCAACCCTGTACGCGTCTTTCAGGACGGCAATTTCGTGTTTGCCCATACTGAGTATGACTTTCCCGTTCCGAGAGTGGGTTTCGACATTTGGCGTTTCGAAGACGGGAAAATCGTCGAGCACTGGGACAATCATCAAGAAAGAGCTGCCAACCCCAATCCGAGTGGTCATACCATGATTGATGGTCCAACTATGTCAGCCGATCCCAACGCGACTGAGGTCAACAAGACTCTAATGCGATCTTACATGGACGATCTTCTCAGCGGTCGACGCGACAAGTTCGCGAGCTACTTTGAAGGCAACAACTACATCCAGCACAGTCCACTAGTGGCTGATAATTTGACAGGTCTCTTCACTGGACTAGAGTCTCTAGCCAAACAGGGTTTGGCAGTGAAGTATCAACGGGTCCACATGATACTGGGCGAAGGTAATTTCGTGCTCGTGGTGGCAGAGGGAAGGTTCGGAGATCGCTCTTCAGCATTCTACGACCTCTATCGAATTCAGACCGGGAAGATTGCGGAGCATTGGGACACCATACAGACAATTCCACCTCGCGATGAGTGGAAGAACTCGAACGGAAAATTCTGACCTTTTCGATAACGACTTTGAGTCGCGAGCCGTTAGCTGTTTTCGCCGAGTTCTGGCAGCATTCGGCTAACGCGGTCGAACAGTTCGTATGCAGCGGTCAACGGCGAGTTCGTCTCTTTTGGATCGGTAGGCTGGGACCAGACTAGAATCTCGACAGGTGAAAGTTGAATTCTGACTTGGAACCTATTGTCCTCAGTAATCCAATAGAGTGACTGCTCGTCATGCCCATTAGAATATCCTACCCAGCGGAAGTTTTTGAACCATCGACCCTTGATCTTTCCAACGAGGCTATGGGAATCAATGCCGGGGGGAAGCTGGCCTCGAATCACTGGTTCCCCGTTGACGAGGTGCTGGGCGGCCTTGCGCGAATGTTTGAGGGTCCGGTATCCTTCGTCTGTCTTTGCGACCAGATTGTCGTCTTCCAGTCGTTTGAGAATCCTGGTTAGTTTCTCCTGATGAAGTCCGAGCCTTCTCTTGAGACCCTGAAAGGTATAGGTTGCATCGGATTCTGCAGACAACATTTCCAGAACGAGTGCCTGATCGTCCACCGGTCTAGACTCGAACGGAGTAATGTCTGGAGAAGGCAAGTGCTTCTCGACAACGGAGGATTTTGCCGTATATATTGACTGTGTGACTTTTCCCTAGCTGAATCGCGCTCTAGTTTCCGCGAGAATCGTATCTACTTGATGCTTCCAAGCGTCGAACTGTGACGGCTCTTTGGGATAGTTCTGGTAGAGATTGTTGAGTGTCTCCATCCGCTTCATTGTGTATACAAGTCCCCGGAAGGCCTTGTAAGATCCGAATCCTAAGAATAGTTTAACCAGCTTCTCGAACGGTGAGAGGTGGGGCATTTCTCCCAACGATATCTCTGTTGCTTCTTTTCCTGAGAGGAAATGGCGCATCCCGTAATTGATTTCCTGATTGTTCAATGTCTGCAAGTACATTCTGAACGCTTCTAGCCCAGCCGTCTTGCTTCCGTAGTGATTGACGAAGTCAATATTGTATTGCCAGAGATTCTTCTCTGAAAAGTCGTTGTCTTGCACAGCTCGGACCGCGGTCTCGCCGGCCAACACTCCCCCAATTAGTCCTGGGCCAATACCGCCGGCACTTATTGGGTTCGGAAACCATGCAGTATCCCCGCAAATCATGTAGCCGTTCGCGACCAGACAATCGTTCTGATGTCGTACGGAGACTTGCCAACTTCCAGTTAGGTTGCTGTCGTCGCTCAATGGAGTCATCTCTTTGAAACGGTCGTCTGTTGCGAGCCAGTCTTTCAATAGTGCGCTCAAGGGTTTCGAGCTTCTCTTCTGCTGGATTCCGAGACCAATGTTCACCTTGTCCTCGCTCTTGGGGAATAGCCAGAGATATCCTCCTGGAGCCTTCTCTTGGTCGAGGTAGATGTCGCAGTGGAAAGGTTCGACCTCGACTCCGTCCCGAAGTTTTGCGTTGAGTCGCGCTGTCGGTTCAATATCGTCCTTATCGATCTCTTTCTCGATGTGGCTAGGAATGGGAAGATTTCTGCGCAGCTTCGTAGCCATTCCAGAGGTATCGATGACAAGTTTCGATCTTATCTCAAAAGGTCTGTTGACATTCTCGCCAATCGTCTGGCCCTTCAGTCCGACTATCCGTCCGGAGTCTTCGACTAGTTCTAAAGCTTGGACGCTGCCGCGGAATTCTACTCCCGCCTTTATCGCGTCTTCAAGCAATCGTCTTCCAAACTTTGGCCGATCTAAGACATAGCCGGGACCCTCGAAAGGTACTCTGACTTTCATGTCGGGCGAGTAAACGTAGACGGCTGTGACTCGGTTTTCCATCTCGGGCTTGCCGTAGGTTACGCCGAGGTGCTCGTTGAGGAATTTGATGTGATGTTCTCCAACAGCATCGCCGCAGACCCAGCCGAGGGTTGTCTTCTTTCCTACTTCTGACTGGGGATTGCGGTCGACCAGTAGAACGTCGACTTTGCCTTTTGACTTGATCGCAATCGTGGCTGCAGTCATGCAGCCTGCTATTCCTGCGCCTACTACGACAACGTCTCTCTCTTCCAAACTACAATCATCTCAGATAGGGTGCCGACTCGGAGTTCGAAGCTGACTTTAGCCTTTCGTCCCTGGTCCAAACTATTAGTCATTATGAGTTTATATCACCTACGGCTCGGTGCCATCCCCGGCAGCGCTAGGAGAACGATGTTAGTTGACGGCTAGTCCAGCGAAAACGGAACCGGGTCCACCCTTCCTCGTTCTCTGGCTGAAGACCATGCGCGTCCCATTCCTACAAGCAACATTTGTTCCCGTGATTCTGGGTGGGGTCTTGGCGCTTCAACTGGCTCACGCGTTCAACTGGGCAACCTTTCTGTTAACGCTGTTAGGTGCTAGCCTGATTCATGTCGCAACTAACATGTTCAATGATTATTTCGATTTCAAGAGTGGGAACGACCTTCAAGTCAAACATCAGAATCCGTTCGCGGGTGGAGGACGGGTCCTAACCGCTGGCCTGGTTAAACCCTCGACCCACCTTCTGGTCTCAAGTCTTTGTCTATTGTTCGGCTGTCTAATCGGTGTTTACCTTATCCTCGTCTTCTCTCTCCCCTATCTTTTCCTGCTCGGATTGATCGGCGTCATCTCTTCCTACTTCTATGTAGGACCCCCGTTCCGCTTTGCGTATCGAGGCATCGGAGAGCTGATCGTAGGGATTAACTTTGGTCCGGTCATGACCCTAGGCGCGTACTATGTCCAAGCGCGAAGTTTTGCATGGGAGCCACTTCTCGCCTCCATACCAGTCGGACTTCTTGTCGCAGCAATTCTCTGGATCAACGAGTTTCCAGACATGGACGCCGACAATGCCGTTGGTAAGAGAACTCTGGTTTTGAGGCTCGGCTACTCGCGGTCAATTCGCGTCTACATAGGAATGGTAGCCACGGCGTACCTTCTGCTCATACTATATGCCGTATTGGCAATCTTCTCACTGGTGCCGATCACGAGTTCGGTCTCGCTGATCGCGCTGCTGAGCCTTCCGTTTGCGCTGAAAGCCGTAAAGGTGCTGCGAGCCAACTACAAGGATCCCCACGCGATAATTCCTGCCAATGCAAACACGATATTTCTCCACCTAACGTTCGGTGTTCTCGCAATCCTCGGGTTCACCCTTGGTGCGATTCTGGTCGTCTAGCCCCTTGACTCAAGTTCAGATCTTGTTAAATTCGAGCAGTCAAAGGTAGGCGATTGATTCACGTTGGCTTCAGGCACAGCGAGCGCGGTCCAGAGACAAAAGCCGAGTCTCGAGGAAGAAGTCTTCAGGCTGAAGCTTGAATGGTTGATGGCGAAGACCGATGAAGAGAAGCGACGATTCAGCGAAGAGATTCGTAAGAAACTTGGCCAGGCCCCCAAGAAAGAATAGCGCATAAACTCGCGCACATCATAGGACACTTGTCAAGTACGGTTTGGAAGTTGGATCTCTTCATCCGGGTCTAGTGTTCTGATGAAAGAGCGCTTCAGAGTCCAACTCTCGACCGCCTTAGCCTTTGGTCCCACTGGAATAATATGGGCCTTCCTTCCCATTCACCTACGCTCCTTAGGGGCATCGTATTTTCTCATCTCGCTGATCTCTCTAATACCAGCAATCGAGACCGTAGCATTCTCCCCGCTCTGGGGAGGAATCCTTGATCGGACAGGGAAAGGCCACAATATTCTATTCCTCTCGTTTCTTGCACAAGTGGTCGGATTCTCCATGTTTCCAATTCTGAACAATCCCGTGGGATTCGTCATCGACGTTTCCCTCATCAGCCTATTCTCGTCCAGCTTCATACCAGTCTATGCAGCAATGGCCACAGTTGACAGTCCACAATACGGGCGAGCGATAGGACGATTCTGGGTCTCAGCCTCACTAGGCTACGCTTCGATCACGCTTCTAGGCGGGATTCTCTACCAATACTTTCCGGTGGATTTTCTGTTCATTCTCGGCACAGCCTACGCAGTCGCAGGTTGTCTGATCATATTCTTCGCACCCAGAAGCGAGCTGACACTAAGAAGATCTGCTGAGCATCCGCGAGGATACTGGGGTTTGCTCAGACAACGGAAAATTGCAATGCTTTGCCTATTATCCGTGGGGGTCCTAGTCTCTGCGTCTGCATTCAACAACTTCTTCACAGTCTATCTTGTCAATGTTCTAAACGGAACACGACTGACTGCAGGCCTGGCGGCTACAGCTACAACAGTGCTGGGCGCACTTGCCTACCGATACCTTGGACCCTTGAATGATAAGATTGGCAGGAAACCAGTATTCATCTTCGGAGCCGCGGGCTACGCGGCCTACTATACTGTGCTTTACTTCGTCACTAACATCTTCGTCGTGACAGTGTTGTGGGTTCTGCCCATCTACCCCCTGGCCCAGTCGGCGTCTGCTACTCTGATGTCCGACTACACTTCTGTGGCTGACAGGGGAAAGGGGTTAGGTCTCTTGGAGTCCGCATTGAGTTTGGGGGGAGGGCTTGGACCCCTGGCTGGCGGCTTGATCGCTGATGCGGCACAGCTCCAAACTGTCATTCTCTTCTCCCTATCCATTGCGCTCGCAACTCTGTTCTCTTCACAACTCCTAATCAGAGAAAATCCTGAGGCTACTGTTGTCGAGGCAATCCCGACCGGCTCCCAGCTCGATCGCTTAGCGTATCCACCTTATAGATCAGCCAGTTGCGATCCTTGAAATTGATCAGCCGATAGTCGCCCTTCAATTTCTTTCCCTTGAGCAGCACGTGATATTTTCGTGGCTCTCGCAGCTCAAGAACATAAGTGCCCTTGTCCCAGACCTCGACACTTCCCGCTCCATATTCTCCCTTCGGAATAGTTCCTTCAAATCCAAAATAGCTTAGCGGATGGTCCTCCACTTGGACAGCCAGCCGTTTGATTCCCGGCTCAATAGGTGGACCCTTTGGGACAGCCCAGCTCTTCAAGACTCCATCCAGCTCCAACCGGAAGTCCCAGTGAAGCCGTGTCGCGTGGTGTTCTTGAACCATGAATCGAAGGCTCTGTCCCAAGGTCGGACCTTTCTTCCGTCATGCAGTGTGGAACTTAGGCTTGCCTAGAGCCCAATTCTGCTCTGTTGATTTTGATGAATAGAACGAGTGATATCAGCGTACTCCCAAAGCCGGCGACCAAGTAGGAAAATGGTCCCGCGTTAGCGTCCATGAGTAATACTAGATTACTAGCTGGACCAAAGGATGCTGCTCCACAGATTAGGACGAACGGCAGATAGCTGCTCCTTGAATTGCTGAAGAGGTACGAGCCTACCCTGAGCATGAAGAGGCCTAGTCCTTGTGAAAGAGCCAGATATGAGATCATGAACGGGACTATTGCGGCTGTTCCTATCCCGATAGCCGAGGACACAAAGGGATTCAGCTCAACAATCTGAGAACTTGTTGTAAGGACGATTAAGGTTAGGTAGATGTCACTCGCGGCCAACACGAGTGGGACCGTAAAGATCCAACCGTCAACCCTCGTTGCAAGTCTACGGAAAGCGTCGAAATCGGCCTGAACGATCCAGAGACCTATCGAGGCAGATATTATTCCAACAATTGTAATCAATAATCCGCCCGACGCATTAGTCTGAAAGAGACCAGGGGTCAGAACTGTGAAGGATGAGATTAGTTGGCTGGAAAGGACCCAATAGAGCCCGGACCCAATTAGAAGAAGGCTTAGTCCAGGAGGGATTCTCGATTCTTCTCCCATATGTCTCACCCCACTTTTTCAGCACTCTTCAGCTGGACCGGAACAGTAACCGACTCACTCTTCAATCTGCGCGCGTTGAGCAATCGCATTCCAATAGAAGAGAGAAAAGAGCTGATGAGTGTAGTGAGCCCGGCAACTGGATAGAGGATCTGTGATGCAACACCGAGACCCGCACCCTCGCTGGCGACAATAAACGAGAACTCCCCCCGGGGCAGCATTGACAATCCAACTCTAGTAGCTTCTCCTTTGGCGGTGGTGAGCTTGGCTCCGGTCCAGCATCCGCAAAATTTGCCGAGTAGCGCGGTTCCCAGAACCGCTAGGATTGGAAGTGTAAGAGTCAGGACCGCTCCAATGTTGATCAAGGTTCCCATAGATACGAAGAAGAGGACAATGAACAGGTCCTTTATCGGCCCAACCTTCTCCAGTACGAATTCTGCCTGTTTACCTCTTATCATCAAGCCCATTAGGAAGGCTCCTACTGCTGGTGAGAATCCCAGTCCTGCGGACAGTACTGCGAAGATGAATCCAAAGGAAAGAGCTAGCAGGAAAGTTGTCTCTTTGTACTCCTGATCTCCACGTGTCATACGATCGATGATTCGCGGAGCGATTCTAGAGCCAAAGACGAAGATGACGGCGACAAGGAGAATTCCCTTAACGACCAGCAATGCGAGGTCTGAGGCTGGAACTTGATTGCTTGCGGCGGCGAGACCGGGGAGAAGTAGGAGAATGAAGACAGTTGCGAAGTCTTCAATGACCGATGCAGTTATGACCATCTGAGACTCTTTAGCATGGAAACTTTTCGATTCGAGGAGTATCTTGCTCATGATAGCAGTGCTGGTTGTTGCGACGACTGCTGAGACAAACACTGCCTGTATGGTGCTCAGACCGGCTAGCAGTGCCACGCCAAAGACTGAGAGAAAGCTGATTGTCAATTCCACAGCGGCGAGTATGAAACTGCCAGTACCTACTCTACGAATCTCCAATGGGTCAAGCTCTAATCCAACAACGAAGAGTAGTAGGACGATACCTAGCGAAGCGAGAAGGTTGATCGCGCCAAGGTCCTGGACAAGACCGAGCCCAAATGGTCCTACGATAATTCCGGCGATGAGCTGACCTAAGACCACTGGTTGCTTAATTCTCTCGAAGATCGTGCTTAGAGCGAATGCGGCGAATATTGCCAGTCCGAGGTTGAGAAGGAGGGAGAATTCAGGAGTTGAAGCCAATTAGCAACCCGTTAGCCAGGGCCCGCCCACGGCTGATCACACGGTTCTGTCAGTTTAACGAATTGACCCTGTTGCGCCACTTCTATGGTTCCATTTTTCTCCAGCTTGCACTCAAACAAATTTCGACGGTAACAGTTCTCGTAAATAACACACTGATTCGTTGAATAAACTCGAACCATTTGGACATCGGTTCCGTTACTGTCTACATCGTTGGAATGCTGCTTACCATCGCCTTGGTTTACTACGGACTCAGGACTCTGAAACTCTTCAAGGGTAACGTTGCGGCCAGAGCTTGGACCTACATATCGGTGAGTGCTGTGTTCTTCGGAGTAGGCGTCGTCATGTTCCTGATCGACTCGCTGCAACCGATGGGCCTCGTCGTGGTTGGAGGGGTAATGCAGACGGTGGGGGCCTTGTTTCTGTTCATGGGGCTACGGAAGAACTATCTGTTCTGGGCCAGCAAGGACCACTTTTCCTAGATTGCATTAACAACTGCGTCTACATATCCAAGCTCAGCTGACGCGTCGATTAGCGCCAAGTCGTTAATGCATTTAAAGCGAGTAGAATTTATTTCGCTAGAAAGGTAGGCCACCATTATAATCTTGGGACATAGTAGAAACTAAACTCCTACAAAACACTAGGAATGAATAGGCTTGGCGGTGCTTGAACAAACAGTTCAGCGGAATGAAAAAAGTGCTAACAGTTCAACTATTTCAATTCCGCTGTTCTCCGAAGCCGTCCCTTCAAAATCTCGAGACGAAATAGGCGAGTTAGCAAGACATCTCGCGCACAGCGTCGTTACCGGGTACCTCGAACATGATCGGGGATATCTCGACAAGTCGGTCGAAGGCTTCTTCCAAGTCTTCCTTCACCTGTTTACTAAAGTAAGCCCTCTCAGAGCGAGAAGAGCGGCGGAGCTCTACGTGGAGTCACTAGTCAAGCAGGATGAAATCGAAAACCTCCCCATGCGCTCACATGAGCAGATCGTCAGCGATCCGTTATGGGGAGACCTCAGAAGGATCTTTCTGGAACTGTCCCGAACACTGGGTATACCTGATTCTTATGCAGATGAAACGACCGACTTTTTCCGATATCACGGCGTCGGAGACAGCCGCTACATGATTCACTGTATGGCCTCTGAGAATCTCTTCATGACTGAAGCTATTGGAAACAGCTACTGGTCGAAAATCCTAGGATCACTCTTGCTACTTCTAACTGAGTGCCATGATAAGCATGACTCGACGGGTCTCGAAACAGGAATCGAATTTGCGACGAAATACTACGAGATAGTTCTCCGTGCGAAGAATTCCGCAATTCAGAAGGTTCCGACGATCAGCGCCTAGAACCTCAGGCTTTAGGTGCAGGCCCACAGGTTGAACATTGGAACCTAAACCGTCCGGCTGATTTCAGCATCTAGCCTAATGCTGTAACCTTTTTTCTGATTTCAGCATCTAGCCTAATGCTGTAACCTTTTTTCTGATTTCAGGAACGGCTCTTCCGGGCTCGCTGACAATCTCGAGGTCGAACATGTTTTCAAAAGTAGAAATGACCTTTTGATCGTGTGCTTGATAATTTATTGAGAAGATGGCAGTGATCTTATCTGAGATCATCAGCTCGAGCGCTTGTCGAACCAGAGAGTAAGTTCGCTCGGGTCCCAGAGTGAACACGAGGTGGGAGATGTTGTCGAGAATGATTGTGAACGATGCACCTGCGTAGGCTTCAATGGTTTTGTTGAGTGCATCAAGGAGTAATGAGGGGTCATAGGTTGGCAATAGGAACAGATTCTCATTCTCCATCTTTGGATAGGACACTCTTGATGTCAGTATGAAGATCTTTGCGGCCGGCTGCTTCTCGACAAGCGCGTAAATCGGGCTATCCTTCCTGGTGAATACTACTGTCCTTTCAAAGTTGGAAGCAATTTCCCCCATCAGGGACTTGAAGATTCGCTCACTGTCTCCTTGGGGGTCAAACTCCAGCAACAGTTTCTTTCCGGATATCTCTGCATGGGACAGCCCGACGGTGTTCGAGAAAGTGTCGTAGCTCTCCGACATGTCTAGCGTTCTTATCTTTCGCTCAAACTCGGCCAATGACCCCTCTTCTCCTCGAAACGCTGACGAATTGAAGGCCATGAGCACGTGCAGATGGTGGTCAGGGCTCGTCCATCTGGGGTCCGTCAGATGAGCGACAAATTTTTGGAGAGGTCGTATGACGAAGTCATCATAGTCAAGGATAACTCGAAGACCCTCGTTTCCCAAAGTCTTTGCTTCAGTAGCGAGTTCCTGGACAACCTGAAGCGCAGTGTCGTCTAGAACTGCCCTCGACGAATAGGCGCTTCCCAAA
>JAJPJY010000034.1 GCA_021323995.1 bacterium
AAAATCTTCCTAAGAGTTGACGGGGCGGGCTCGACCCAGGGAGTCAAATGGCCTAAAAGTGTCGACATCGGAACAATCACTATCGACGAATGGGTCGAGGCAGTCATATCTCTTTCAAAGGAACTGCGTGAGATATTCCATAGTCTAAACCCCCAATTATTGGACGACCCTCTCGTTCGGATGCAAGAAGGGAACATCTCTCAACTATTCGAATGGCTCAGATTCAGAAAACCACCTATCTCTCTCCCAGAGAAAAGAGATACAATCTAGTTGGCCAGTGTCTAACCAATGTCCCGCACGGCAGCGGCCCCTCCGAACCAGTCCTCTGCAAGGACTCTGCCTGCTTTACCGAACGCGGAAAAGTACGCCACGATTGTGACTCGGTTTGCGCCGAATCCCGACTTTGTCCTGCATCTCGGTTCGATTCGGGCGATAATTCTCTCCCACGACTATGCGCGGATGTACAAGGGACGGTTTCTTCTACGGTTTGATGATACTGATCCTCGGCTGAAAAAATCCGCGCTCGAGTACTATGACCTGATCCGGGAGGATGTGCGATGGCTTGAGTGCCAGTGGGACGCCGAGTACATCGCCAGCGACAGGGTGCCGATTTACTATGAGCATGCTGAGAAAGTTATCAGATCAGGAGACGCGTACATCTGCACTTGTACTCCTGAGGACTTTCGTCTAAATATCAACTCGGGCAGGGCATGTCCTGATCGTTCGAAGAGTCCAGAGCAGAACTTGGTGGCCTGGGAGAAGATGCTGGATGGTGAGTTCGGAGAGGGAGATGCGGTTCTGCGGATTAAGACAGATCTTGGTCATCCGAATCCGGCGGTCCGAGACTGGCCGGCGTTGCGGATTATTGATCCTGTGAAGTATCCTCATCCGAGGGTGGGTGAAAAGTATCGGGTCTGGCCCCTGTTCAATTTCGGATCCGCTATCGATGACCATCTTCTAAGCGTGAGCCATGTCATTCGAGGAAAGGAGCATTTGACGAACGCGCTGCGGACCGAGTATCTGTACAAGGCGTTGGGCTGGGAGATTCAGGAGTACGTGCATTATGGCCGGTTGAAGACTACTGACATCAAGCTCAGCAAGTCGTTGATGGTCAAAGAGATCGAGGAGGGACTCGTGGGTGGCTATTCGGACCCGAGGCTTCCAACGTTGGCTGCTCTTCGGAGGAGGGGGTATGTTCCGAGCGCGTTGAGGAAGATTGTTTACGAAATGGGTCCCAGGCCGGTGGACGCGACATTGAGCTGGGACAATGTGAATGCGACGAATCGGAAAGAGATCGACAGTATTGCAAACAGGTACAGCTTCATCGCAAACCCGATTACAATGACAGTCTCAGGTGTCGATCGCACGTATGAGGCGCATCTACCTTTGCACCCGGAAAGGAAGGATCTCCCCGGCAGAGTCTCCAAGGTGGTTCCGGACAATGGTTCTGCCAGCCTGCTGATCTCATCTTCAGACGTTGATCTTCTCAAGAAAAGCAAAGTGGTCAGACTGATGGAGTTGTTCAATGTAGAAATAAAAAGCGTCGAGAATAATGATATCGAGGCTGCATTCCACAGCCAGGACTACATGAAAGCACGAGAAGTCAAAGCGCCACTGGTCAACTGGTTACCCGGCGAGAATAACTTGATCGGAGAGGTTGTGATGCCTGATGCTTCAAGAACGGAGGGTCCGATTGAGACGAATATTCGCCAGGAGAAAGTGGGGAACATCATCCAGATGGTCAGGTTCGGATTCGGCAGAATCGACGCAATGAATGATCAGATCATAACAGTCTACTATGCACACAGATAATCTCCCGCCCATGGCACACCTAGAACTGCCATCGAAGCTTCTGGTCTAACCAAGAAGCTTGGATACCTAACCGCCGTCGACTCAGTAACCTTCAACGTCAACTCGGAGACAGCAACACTCTCCTTATCATCGCAGGCATTCTCGCAGCAGTCGACTTGCTCCTGGTCTATTCCGCATGGGCCACTTTCCGTCGGGAGGAGATCCTGGCGAAATGGAAGTAGAGATCCAAAAAATTAAAGATCTTGCAAGACTCGTGGAATCAGATATATACTGTCACTTTTGACACGATTTCAGTTGCGTGAGGCCCGGCAGGACCCTGACATCGATGAACATCGAAAAAGAAACGGGGGATAAGAGAATGCTATTCTTCACACTATGGATATTTGCAACACTCAACTATGTTTACGCTGACGTTGTTACTTTGTTCGACAAGTCGCTCACCACTACCCTCAGCCAAACGGCTTTGTTGGGAGCAGCAGTACTCGTGGAGACTGCGATCGCTATGGTTCTCCTGTCCCGAGTGTTGAAGTATAAGGCAAATCGCTGGGCAAACATCGTCGTAGGGGCAATAAACACAGTCGCCGTTCTAGCTTCACTACTAGTTGCTACGCCAGCTCTCTATTACCTGTTCTTCGGAATCATCGAAATAGCGACCACATTGGTGATCATCTGGAAGGCATGGATGTGGCGCAACCCTCTATGATCCGCCCTCCAGCCGATAGCTGACCGATTTCTCACCTCGTCGGAGGTAGCAGAGCTACTAGCCTGCCTAGGTAGTGTGAACCGAGAGCTCCGTTAGATTTACCATTTAGTCGAATGAGAATCTGTTGCCCGGATGCATCTCGAACGGACCGGCTTCGACTAGTTTGTCGAGTTTACTGATCAATCATTGATCCAGGTTTCACGAGTACGATGTTTATGGTGCGCCTGGTCTTGAAGCCGAGTTTCTCGTAAACGCGAATCGCGTCAACATTCTCCTTGTGGACGTGGAGGAAGGGAATCTCATTGCGTCCAGTGATCCTATGGATCAAAACGGAGACTAGCGAGCTTGCGTATCCGCGGCCTCGGTGGTCGGGATGGGTGCAGACAGCACTGATCTCGGTGTATCCATAGGGTTTGAGTCGTTCCCCTGCCATGGCCACAAGTTGACCGGCTTTACGAATTCCGAGATAGGATCCTAGTTCGGGGGTCCTCTTGAGGAAGGGACCAGGTTTGGTCAACTCGACAAGCGCGAGCATCTCATCAATGTGTGAAATGTTCAGCTCCTCGAAGCTATGTTCAATCGACGGGGGCGTATGAGTGTTCCAGACCATCTGTGCGGAATCTATCTTGCGAACCACAACCCAGTCCGTGGGAAGGACAGGCATTGTCGCTAGCGGCATTGCAGCTGTTACTTCGGGACCAAGCAAGCGGGCTAGTGAATAATAAGATTCCACGGATTGATCCCGTGTTGCTGCAAAGGGAGCGACGTCAACAGGGTAACGCTTGGCGAGATCATCACCCTCAGCGAAAGGGGCGTGTGTGGTCGATAGAGCAATCCACACAGGATTATCCAACAAGCTCGACCGGTTCTGCGCCACGGTCATCTTTGCAAAGGTCCTAGGATCCTTACTCGAACTGATAAGAAAAGCATTTCATCCGATCACAACCTGTGCTTCGTCATACTTGCCATGGACTCTTGGAAGTACTACGATATCATACATCAACGCCATGCCGTAATGAATCCTGTAAACGAGACCAGACTGGAGAGACTCTCGAAACCATAGGGTTACCGTGTAGACACGTACCGAAACCTGCTAGTCCCTTGCGAATCGCCTAGGAAACGGCTTGGAATCAGAAACCTGCTCATGATTCTGTCAATCGTCCCAGGTCGCCCGGATAGATGCGATTCGTCTAGGACCTCATCGCCATGCTAATTCCTGCCGAAGCGCAGAATCTAGAATTTTGCAATCGAGTACTCTTCGCGACACAAAATCCGGCATCTCCCGTTTCCGGTCGCAGGCTAAGAAGCCGCCGTGGAACCAGCAGAGGGTCACACGGGTTCGGGCTATGCTTTCGGCTTAGCTTCTGGTTTAGCAGCCGGCTTGGCTTCTTTGGTCGCTGGCTTCTCTTCCTTCTTAGCCGAAGGCTTCGCATCTTTCGCTGGAACAGGCTTCGCTTCTTTCCCGGGTGATGGTTTGGCTTCTTCCTTCTTCTCAGCCGGTTTCGCCTCTGCCTTTTTCTCCGCGGCTGGTTTAGGCGCGGGTGCTGCCGGCTTCTCTTCCTTCTTCTTCCCCTTCGAGACCCGCTGGTCCTTTGGCAAGTTCCTGTTCTTCACATAGGCTGGGACAATCCCGGCGCTCTTCGAGTCGTCGTAGACCTCAATCACGCATAGCGCGCTCGACCCGCCTGTTCTGGTAGCTATACTTCTGACGTAGACCTGGTCGATGCCGGTTTTGTAATGGTTCGAGGCCATGTTCCTGACCGTTGTCCTGTCGGGCGTCCCAGCTCCCTGGTGATGAATAACCAGCTTCGCCTCTCTTCGATGCAGGAGAGGATTAACGTGCTCTTCTAAGACTTCCATGCTCATTTCTTGGCGGCCTCCTTAGCCGGCTCTTTCGGAAGCTCCGGAACCGTGGCGGCACCACTAACGACTACGCTGTTCACTTGCATCGTCTCCTCCGAGATTACCCGGCCACGTACAAGCGTCCTCCGACGCTCACCATCCTCCTGAGGATGGTAGCCGACACCACCAGACAAAATCGCCCGTTTCCTAGCAGCACCCTGAACATCAAACCGCATAGGAACACCATCCTTGTCCGTCCCACCAGTAATCCGCAACTTTACACTGCCCAACCCGAGAAGCTTCCCATCAACCTCTTCCCCGATACTCTTCCCAACAAGCGCCTGAGCCTTCGTCCCTTCCAGAGACGCGGCCTTGGAAGTCTTAGACTTCGGGTCAGAGACAATTAGCTGAAACTTGGCCAAACCGATCAGTCAACGCGTGGAGACTCTTTCCGCTTAATAAACGTCGTTTGAGTTGCCTCCTTCGACATGAAGACGTTGAAAAGAATTGAGGACACTCCATCAAAACCTGCCAACATCAGAAACAGATAGTAACAAGAGCGCCGTATCCACCTACTTCGATTGAGCCAGAATGAGTCCTTTGTCGTCTGTCTGAAATGTTACTACTACCGTTGAAATTCGAATAAACAAGGACAGCTTGACTAACCGACTGAGCTTGACGCGGCCCCGGCTGTGAGAGTCGGGAGCTCGCTGAGGAGAGCAATTTCTCCCGGGCTGAGATAGTCCTTGAACTTGGAAGAGAGCACCCTAGCGTGCTGCGGAGGCACGTCAACATATAGGACATCTCCCTCCATGATCTGTCTTCCAACCATCGGCTTGTCTATTGAGACCGCGACCTGTTTCCCGGAACTAGCTTCACCCACGTCCTTTCCCTGGTCTTGGATACGAACAACTTGTCCGATCCGCCGTCCACTACTGTTGATCAAAGGATACTTCGGTTTGATCATTCCATCGATCACTTCGACTCCGACGATAGCAGGATCGCTACGCCTGAACACGAATCCCTTCAACAATCTGATCTTGCCTGGCCTGATCAGTAAGTCCATCTCGGCCTCTGCACCCGCCAGCCTCTGAGTACTAACCCAGCGCGAATACTCCTCCAAAACATGGTAGATGATATCGCCCTTGAATATGGGAACCTTTGACAATGCGATCTCCTCCTCCGCATCAGGCAACAGCTTGACGCCAAAGGCCAAGACCACGCCTAGGAATTGATCTTTGGCCCGTACGGCTTTCGCCTCGACGACGTCCCGTCTCGACACATCTCCCACGTCCGCCAGCCTGACAGGAATATTCGAAGCCTCCAGAGAAGTCGTCAAAGCCTCAAGCGAGCCTAGCGCATCCGACTTGACAACAACACCAGTCAAGTCTTTCTTGACCCTGACTTCCTCAACCTCGCTGAGAATCTTGTCTTTGATTTCCTTCCTGCTCGACCCCTCTTTTAGCCCGTAAAGTGGCGACCCGGCGATGGCATCCTCTAGGCCCGAGGCGGCGATCTTAATGCCCGCCGCAGCATCAACCGCTTTCGCCTTGGAGAATTTGTCTCTCGGGTCCCGGATCTCATCTAACGGCTTTGGAAGGAGTAGTGCCCGGACCCGTGTGCCGATAACGCCATTCCTGCCTGCAAGCATGATTTCGTCATCCACTGTCAGCCGGCCGTTGTAGATCATTGCATCAATCGTCACTCCCAGCCCTGGTTCCTCCTTGACCTCGAGAACCGTACCCTCCGCCGGACCGCTGGTAACATTCAGCTCTCCCTTCATGTAGACCTGGGTCAGCCCGACTAGTACAGCCATGAGCTCCGGCATTCCCTCCCCGGTCTTCGCGCTAGTCGGGACCAGAGCAACAGTCTTCGCGAACTCCTGAATCCGATCGAACCTGTCCGCCCTTATGCCGTACCGGGAGAGCGTGCCCATCATCGTGTAGAGGCGATTGTCAAGATCAGTCAAAACCTCGGGACGCTGGTTCGCCATGTTCTCTAGGAATGATCCGCCGCTGGACGTCTTCCAACCCGGAACCACGTCGATCTTATTGCAACAGATCAGAAACGGGGTCTTTCGAGCCTTGAGAATTGTCAAAGACTCTACAGTCTGAGGCTCAATACCTTTCGTAACATCAATGACCAGTATCGCAACGTCAGCAGCTGACCCTCCCCTCTTCCGAAGATTGCTAAACGTCTCATGGCCCGGAGTATCGATGAAGAGGATTCCGGGGACTTCGATCTTCAGCTTGAATCGTGCTAGAAGTGGGCCGCAGATCTCCGCCAGCGTCTGAGCAGGAATGAGACTGGCGCCGATCCACTGGGTGATCTGGCCAGGTTCACGGGCCGCGACAGAGGTTCCCCTGAGCCGATCTAGAAGCGTAGTCTTGCCATGGTCAACATGGCCCAGAACCACTGCAATAGGTTGACGAATCGGCATATCGGAGAGTCACCATTTCAGCCCCTAAGTGACGTTGGGGAATATTAAACCCTGAACCTCAACGGTACTATCGAGATACGATTAGAACACTGTTCCTGTTTAGGCCTTTCTAGTACCTGCAATTGATTACTGCTAGTCCTCCCGTTTCTTTGAGGCTGAACGCGTGTCCGAATGGAAAACAATCGTTCGTCATAGCTTTCCATGAGTCCAACGTGTAGGTTTCGTCCGATGTTCCGCCATCTCTTCGCACAGTTATCAAGATCCTCTCTCTAGAGCGCTCGAGACGAACGATCTTCCCGGTGAAATCTGCGTTAGCCTTGAACCACTGACCCATGAAGGGGTTTCGGCTCTGTCCCGCTAAAGCCGTAGAGCAAAGCGAATTATCCTGTTTAGGATGAAGGCCGAGCATGTCTTGGCAAGCTTCAGAAGGCCCTGATTAGTTTCACTCCTGACTGCGAGAGATTATCCATGTTACAAGAGAAGATTCGAGTGATCAAGCATTGAAGATTGGCCTACTGGTTTTTATCGCGAACGACCGCGAAAACAACACCAAACGTCCTTACGATACGATCCGCACAGTCGTGCAGCAAGCGGAAACGGACGGCTTCGATAGCATCTGGCTCCCAGATCACCTCTTCTACCGCTATCCTGATCAGCCGACGCGAGGAATCTGGGAATGCTGGACCATGCTGGCGGCGCTGGCAGAGGCGACACAGCGGGTCGAGATCGGCACCTTGGTGACATGCAACTCCTTCCGCAATCCTGCTATCCTTGCGAAAATGGCGACGACAGTCGACGAGGTGAGCCACGGACGCTTGATCTTGGGTGTAGGCGCGGGATGGAACGAGCCGGAGTATCAGGCGTTCGGGTTGCCTTTCGATCATCGCGTGGACCGATTCGAAGAAGCCTTACAGATCATCAAGCCGCTCTTGCGTGAGGGGCATGTCGATTTTGCGGGACGTTACTATCAAGCGCGAAACTGTGACATCGTGCCACGCGGTCCGCGGTCAGAGGGCCCACCTTTAATGGTTGGAAGCGAAGCTGGTCCGCGAATGCTTAGGCTGACCGCAAAGTATGCCGACCTCTGGAACACTGGCTACATGGGCAAACCTGATACAATAGTCGGCCGGCTCGCCAAGATCCGAGCAGCGTGCCGCGAGGTTGGACGGGACCCTACGACGCTAGGCATCACAGCGTTTATCGTCCTCTGGCTGCCGGAGCTCCAAGCAAACAAACCGAGTTTCTTCGACAATCCCCTGACAGGTACAGCGGATGAAATTGCCGCTGCAATGCAAGGCTATGCTGAACTCGGCGTACAGCACATCATGTTTCAATGCGAGCCCTACACCATTGAATCGCGCAAGCGGTTGAGCGAGGCGCTGAGAATCTATCGCGGGGTGGAAAAGCGCTAAAATCCCGACAAAACCTAGCTTTCGAGGAACCCTTAGGTTAGGACGTTTCGAGAGAGAAGATCGAGGATTCCTTTTTCGCGTTCTCAGAGCTGTCGGAAGCGTGAATCACATTCGCAGTTATGGAAACTGACAAGTCCCCGCGAATGGTCCCGGGCTCAGCGGTCAGCGGATTCGTCGCCCCAATAACTTTACGAAGCGTGTCAACAGCGTTAGGCGCTTGAAGAATCATTAGAACCACTGGACCCGAAGTCACATGGTCAACCAGTTCTTGGAAGAAGGGTTTCCCCCTGTGCACGCTGTAGAGGGACTCGGCTTCCTTATGCGAGATCTGGTGTAATCGAAGCTGTTTGAGGAGGAAACCTTTCGTTTCTAGCCTGGATATGACCTCGCCTACGAGGTGGTTTTTGACAGTGTCGGGCTTGAGGAACGCGAAAGTTTTCTGGTTGGAGTCGGTC
>JAJPJY010000044.1 GCA_021323995.1 bacterium
ATTATGACGTAGCGTGTTGCCCTTTTGTATCGCACGATATGTGCCGCCTCGTGGCAGGAACTGTGAACGACGAGACTCTGGCACGGGACTAAAGGGTCGCGTTACTCACAGCTCAATGTAGAGGTATCCAACAGAATCATCAGAAAACTCGCACTAAGACGGTTCATCAATCATGTCTATCGTAGCTGGATGAAGCGAAGAAACCAATAAGAGCACCAAGAGTCGGGCTACTCGAGAACAAAGATGTCAAAGCTCACTGAAGATGCCAGAAAAATGCTTGAAGGCAAAAACTTCGTCTACCTGGCAACAGTCAATCCAGATGGTACGCCACAGGTAACACCGACTTGGGTCGACACCGATGGCCATTTCGTACTGATCAACACAGCGATTGGCCGCGTCAAACATCGCAACATGAAGAAGAATCCCCACGTCGCTCTGGCAATAACCGACCAAACAAATCCGTACAATCTTATCGTAATCAAGGGCAAAGTCGTGGACCATGTAACCGGTAAAGTCGCTGAGGATCACATAGACAAGATGGCCCTGAAATATCAGGGCCTCGAAAAATATCCACATAGAAAGCCGGGTGAACAGCGGGTCCTTGTCAGAATAGATCCGGTACGAATCGTTACTCGGTAACGATCCCGCTCTGACTGTACTTTCCACGCTGTATTAGATTGGTTGGATTAGGGACGCGGAGCTAGAAGCACTATTTCTTTCGGTTGCGCTAGCCCGTCGGGGCTCCGGTTAGGCAAGTTCTTTGCCGTCGGCTTGTGGCCGCGGCGCATTTTCCCCACAATCTGATGGCTCTAAAAAGAGATAGCCGGTTCTAGAGGTGTCCTCATAGGGACGACCGGGAAGTCCACCCGTTGTTGACGGTTTCTCGGCGAGAACGGGAGTGTTAGTCTCTCTGGGTCCCATCATCTTTCATCAGTTTCTTCTTGGCAGAGAGCAATTCCGGGACAGGCAGTGCCTCGGCGCCGGCTTGCTTGAAGCTTTCTGATATGAGGGTCTGGAATCCTTCGAGCGCATTGTCGATCACTCCCTTCAACTCTTCCCCGCCTGAAATGTCGCGCGTGACGGCCCCGCGCTGGTTGACGATCTTGGACTTCTTGAGAACCTTGGCCATGTCAGCTTCCGCCAGCCCACAGAGCTTCATTAGACTGATGAGGTAAAGGGAGGTCTTACCCTCCAGTGATTCCTTTGATGCTCCTATCAGCTTGGCAAGTTCTCCCCTGTAGATGCGGCCTTGTTTTAGGATGGCTGCGCTGACAAGGTCGTCTAGGACGTGTGGCGGTACCTTGACTAGTATGGCCATTTTCCCTATAACCGCCTCATCAGCTTGAACAACACGAACGGGGTCTCGAACCCTAGTACTCCGTTGTATTAACTGCTCTTACCCTTGGACAGCTTCTCCGACAGGACAAGTTCGACTAGTCGTGGGCATGAGGTTATTAGTTTGATTTGACCTCCTCAACTGTGGGACGAACGAGTCCCTGCTAGTGTGAGAGTAGGTGCCCAAGCTCGAAACGACGTGTTCGCTAGAGGCTTTTCGCAGGTTCATGATTACCAGCACATGTCGTTCTTTCATTCCGAACGAATACCAGCTTGACGCGGCAGTTTTTCCTGAGAGATCACGCGATCTTGGAACGATGTACGTGGAGGCAGAGGACAAGGTTACTCTAGGCAGGGTAAACGACATCAGCTTTGTTAGAGTCAACTACGTACTGGGAATAATCTACAATTCCAAGAGTGGGCATACAGAGCTAAAGTGGCGGGCCACCCGTGGGGACCAGGGCCGCCTCTCAGGTGAGGCTAGCACCAACACGATGGTGAACCTTTACGAGGCTGGGGCCTTGGACAGATCGTTTATCCGAACCATCGCGGCTAGAATTCAATAGGAAACTCCTAGGACCCTGATACACCTCTATCAACAGTTATCGCCGCATTTGGCAAAGAGTTCGATTTAGCGGCTTTCTACGAGTTCTAAGAGGAATCAAAGAGTTGGGCAAAATCGCTTGCTTCGGTTGTCCTATCGATGGACGGGTCGCGTATCAGTAAAAAGAAGTAGCCCAGGACAAGTCGGTTTCACTGGATGGACTGTGGCAATTCATCACGGAAGCCATAGTGGTCATGAAGCGATGCATCCTAGCCATCAATCCGACCACACAGGTCCCCCGCGTATCAAAGTTCCGTATTCGAAGAATCCCGTCTTTGTTGCTGAAGGCTACAAGCCTCCGGTCGTGGCTGGTCGAAGCTTCGAGTACGAGACCACACCGGAGAATGCTGAGTATTGGCAGACGCTAAGTCTCGCCTACCGCCAATATTTGAAGAAAGAAGCGGACACGAGAATGATAGACCTCAGACTACTGCTAGACGAGAGACGGAGTGGTGCCTTCAGATGTGTTGGATGTAGCAAGCCGATGGTCATGCGTGAACTGTTCGCCAACGGCGATAGAGTCTACCAGTGTCTCAACGGCGACTGCGTCAAGAGGATCATACGATACCAGTATCAGGGGAATACGGGCCGAATAGCCGAAGTAGCCTAATCAGACGCTCCTCTTTCAGATTATCATTTCGAAGCTTTTATCATGAGGAGAATAGCCGGCCTGCGCGGTTCTACTAGTATAGTCATAAGATGCGGATAAATAGGAACAGAGACAGAAAAAGCGGTTGATGGACTATGTCCTCCCAGAAGTCTGCGCAATCCGATGATCCAGTGGAACTACTCGCAGATTCGCTAAGCGTCTGGGTGGGAAAAATTAGCGACATTGTTCACAAGGTCATAGACACCGAACCGATCCGAAACGTGATCAACTGGGCCCGCATGTACTCGATGTGGCCCGTAAACATTACGACCGCCTGCTGCAGCGCAGAATTCGGCGCGGCCAGCGGCGCCCGACATGATCTAGAACGTTTCGGCGTACTCCCCATAGGATCACTCAGACAGTCGGATCTGATGGTGATCGAAGGAACGATAACCAAGAAGATGGCCAAGAGACTTCGGACCATCTATGATCAAATGGCCGTTCCCCGATATGTGATCGCCATGGGAGACTGCGCAATATCAGGTGGACTCTTCCACGACTCGTACAGCATCGTCAACGGCGCTCACGAATTCCTCCCTGTTGATGTCTACGTCCCGGGGTGCCCTCCCAGGCCAGAGGCACTGGAGCACGGCATTATCATGCTTCAGGAAAAGATTCGAAAGTCGAAGGTGTACCCCGAGGGATGAG
>JAJPJY010000087.1 GCA_021323995.1 bacterium
GTTTCTTCGATAAGCTCTTGAGGGAGGTCAGGAGGTCGAGGAGTTGGTCGTCCTTCTTTTCTCGCCTCGTCGAGGGTCTTCTTGTAGCCCACTTTGCCCAACCAGTCACGGATCACCTGTTTGTCATAACTCTCCTGCGTCTTTCCCGGCGAATACTCGTTCTTGGGCCAGAGTCTGAACTCGTCCGGTCCGATAGAATCTGCTAGGACAATGTTTTCCTCTTTGTCGAATCCAAACTCAAGCTTCAAGTCAGCTAGAATAAATCCGGCGTTCTCCGCTCGCTCTGACATTTTTCGGTAGATCTCTGTAGTTCTTCGGCGGACTTCGTCCAGCTGGTTCTCGTCGAGCCAACCCTCCTCCTCAATCTGCTCGATTGTGAGGGGTTCGTCCTTCACATCAGATTTGGTTGTGGGGTCGAAAAATGGCTCTGGAAGTTTCTCGGCCAAGATCGGCTTGACAGGTAGCGAGACCTCGCCCTTCTTCAAACGGTCGTAGAGGCTGCCGTAAAGGTATCCGCGGATTACCGCCTCGACAGGGATCATTTTGAGCTTCCGGACTATCATCCTGTTCGGATTTTCCGCTCGGACCATGTGATTGGGAACTTTGAGATACTCAAACCAGAATTTCGCGAGTTTGCACAAGACTTCTCCCTTCCTCGGAATCGTTGACGGCAAGACCACATCGTACGCGGAGACTCTGTCTGTAAAAATGAAGAGCAGTTGGTCGTGTCCGTTGTCGTGGACGTCTTTGACCTTTCCACGCTTGAAAGGTATTGTAGGATTCTGAATGGATTCTTGCATCTACAGCTGGCCACTCCGATATTGAATTAGCTTCTTAGAGACCTCAATATCCGACAGGGCGAGTATTTCGGCCGCCAACAGTGCTGCGTTTGTTCCGTTGTCGAGACCCACAGTCCCGACGGGGACGCCCGAAGGAAGCTGTACTATTGCGAGGATCGAATCCAAGTTCAGTTTTCCAGACACGGGGACCCCGATAACGGGCTTGGTTGATAGCGATGCGACGAAGCCGGGAAGCGCGGCGGAGAGCCCGGCGATCGTGATGAACACGTCGGCCTTGGACGTTTCAACATACTTGTCGAGTTCTTTGTGGTTTCTGTGGCTCGACAAGACCTTAGTCTCATACTGGACTCCAAGCTTGTCGAGGATTGTCTCGGCTTTCTTGGCGATTTCTCTGTCGCTCTCAGAGCCCATGAGTATGCTTACGCTTTTTGTCATCGATGACCCCGTATCACTCTCGACTCCGTCACGACCATATCGACTGGTACATCAAATTGATCTCGCGGAACCCGATTGATCAATTGCAGGTTAAACGCTAATCCCGCAGTTGTCACGTGGGGAGGTAGTTTCTGGATTGCACGGTCAAAATATCCTCTGCCCCAGCCGAGCCGGTATCCGTCCCGATCCCATGCTATGCCAGGGACGAACATTATGTCGACCGCGTCCAAACCAACCTGACGGACAAACTCTGGTTTCGGCTCAAGTATTCCAAAAGTCCCGGGAGCCAGCTCTTTGCCTAAGTCTTTTACTTCAGAGAAGAAGAGTTCCACATCTCCCTTCTTGACGACAGGTATGATGACCCGCTTCCCCTTGTCCAGAGACGATCGGATCAAAACTCGAGTATCCACCTCAGTGTCCTTGCTCACATAGCAGGCAATTCCACGAGCCCGAACATACTCATGAAGAAGCAGCACCTGATCAGTAATGTCTTCGCTCTTCTGTTGCACCTCGCCGATCGATTGTCGATCCCTAAGGCGTAGAATGTACCGTCTCAGATTCTCCTTTTCGACTGCGATCTGTGCTTCACCCAATGCGCTCACAATAGATTAGGAATTACTCGGTTCCTTCTGGCCTCTCCTTGTCTGTATTTTGGTAGCTTCTACTGTGTTCTCCAGCAGACAAGCGACTGTCATTGGTCCGACGCCCCCAGGGACTGGAGTGATGAATCGAGCGAGTGGGCTGACGTTATCGAAGTCGACATCGCCGCGGAGTTTTCCCTCAACGCGGGTGAGTCCAACATCGATCACGGTCGCGTCGGATTTGACGTGTTCGGGTTTTATTTGGAAATCCTCTCTCCCCACGGCACTAACAAGAATGTCCGCAGCCCTTGTTGTTTGGGCGAGATTCACTGTTTTAGAGTGGCATACTGTCACGGTGGCGTCACGGTTGAGGAAAAGGTTGGCGAGGGGCCTGCCTACTAATGTTGTTCGGTTTATGATAACAACGAACTGACTGGCGATTGGTACCTTGTAATGAGATAGTAGTTTAACGATTCCTTTGGGTGTGCAAGGCACCAGCGTTTCTTTGCCAGCCGACAGTCGGCCCGCGTTGATTGGATGTAACCCATCAACATCTTTGTAAGGAATAACCTTCTCGATAATTGCATCTTCATCAAATTCTCTCGGTAGAGGCAGTTGAACGAGTATTCCGTGGACCTTTGGATTGGTGTTTAGTTGGCCGAGTAAAGCTTCGAGTTTGGATTGTGAAGTGTCAGCTGCTAGGTGGTGGTGTTCGGATCCAATTCCGACTTCTTCGGCTGCTTTGTGTTTTGCCTTCAGATAGCTTGTGCTTGCAGGGTCGTCGCCAACTTGTATCGTCGCAAGGAAGGGTTTGGTCCCGAGCTTCGCAAGATTTTCGGCCTGACGGGCCACTTGTTTCTTGACTTCACCCGCGACCAGTTTTCCGTCGAGAATGGTAACTGTCATGTGGCGAGCAGGACTCTCCTGCCTTCGATCTTTAGTTTTCCTTCTGTGAAGAGGCGTATTGCTTCAGGGTAGAGTCGATGTTCTTGTCGTAGAATTCTCTGGGACAGTGTATCTGGGGTATCATCGTCTCTGACCTGGACGTGGGCCTGCAGGATTATCGGCCCCGCATCAACCTCGTTGGCAACGAAATGGATTGTTGCGCCCGCGATTTTGACTCCATGCTCCAAGGCTCGCTTCTGGGGATCGAGCCCTGAGAAGGCTGGAAGGAGTGCAGGGTGCACGTTCATGATCCGGTTGTGATATTTCTGCACGAAGTGTGGACTCAGGATGCGAAAGTAGCCTGCGAGGACTACTAGTCCCTCTTTCGAGCCTACGCCGTGGGCCTCGAGTGTTGCGATCGTCTTCTTGTCGTATTCAGGGTCCAGTTTGGGCAATCCCTTGTCATCTAGGACTACCGCGGGGACCTGATGTTTCTTGGCAAGCTCCAGCGCTCCAACGCCCGGCTTGTTACTTACAACGACTTTGACTTCGCCTTTTGTAACATACTTCCTGTCGACAGCGTCCAGAATGGCCTCCAGGTTTGATCCCCTTCCGGAGACCAGGACTCCTATGGGCACCATGATTATTTTCCTCCAGAGATCAGTTTTGAGATTGAAGCAAGTCCGTTTCTGATGGTTTCGGCGATACTCACCATCTGTTCAGCTGGTATCGTCTTGACATTCTTGCCGTTGACGAACTCCCCATGACCGTCTTGGGGAAATCGCGGAACAAGGTGTACGTGTGCGTGAGGAACGCCCATGCCAGCCACATCAGCCGCTATCCATTCCGTTTTCATTGTCTTTCGAAGGGCCTTCGCGATCATTGCAACGGTCTCGAAGTGCTTTCCAGTGTCAGGAACATCCCAGATCCATCGAAAGTGTGTTTTGGGAACTACTAGAGTATGTCCAGGGTTCAGCGGGCGGATGTCGAGGAATGCGATATCGGTTTCATCCTCGAAGACGGAATAGGACGGTAATTCTTTCCTTATGATTTTGCAGAAGACACATTCTTCCATCAGATTCACGCGTGAACCTTTTGCACCTTTCGGCGGCGTATCTCGTTGCTTCCTATGTCGAGTCGGTATTGCATTCCCGGAAAATTGATTGACTGTTGGATGGCATCGTAGGCAGCTTTCCTGGCCGATCCTACGTCAGGCGCTGTCGCGGTAACATTCAGGACCCGTCCTCCAGACGTTACCAGTTCTCCCGTCGGAGTTCGTGACGTGCCTGCGTGAAATAGTACAACGTTGCTTTGAGACACGGGTTTGATCATGATCTTGTCGCCCGTAGACGGGTTCTCCGGATAACCCTTGGAGGCCATGACCACCACAACGGAGGCTGACGACGCGCACTCCGGAACTGTGGATCTGCTAGAATCTTCTGCGACATCATTAAAGTGCTCCAACAGTCCCTTCTTGACCAAGGGTGCGATTCCCTGTGTTTCAGGGTCACCGAAGCGAGCGTTGAATTCGAGCAAACGTGGGTCCTCGGTCCCGTGTTTGA
>JAJPJY010000068.1 GCA_021323995.1 bacterium
AAGACGCCCTATGAAGCTGGACCGGATTCGCTTCGAAGAGTCGTGGGCTAACGCTTTAAGTAAGCGGACAAAAAAGGAGCAAGCACAAGTCGGGATCATAATTGGACAAGAAAGAGAATCCACAGGCAGCCAAAATGTTGGCGCAAGTTCCGCTCTTCGCAGGGCTGAAGGGAAAACAGATCAAATCTGTTGCAAGCGCATTCGCCCGAGAACGGGCCTATGATAAAGGCGAAGTCATAGAGAAAGAAGGCGGGTCCGCTGTCGCTTTCTACCTCATAACAAACGGGTCCGTCGAGGTACGCAAGGCAGAGAAACTAGTTTCCAAACTAGGACGCGGCCAATTCTTTGGAGAAATGGCTCTGATCGACAAACAGCCGAGGTCCGCAACGGTCATCTCAGCGGAGTCGGGCACGAAGTGTCTCGTTATGCCTGCCTGGAATTTCAAGGCGGCGGTCGAGAATGATCCCCAAGTCGCGATGGGCGTATTGAAGGAACTCGCGAGACGTCTACGCGAGACGACCAACGCCCTTAGCGAATAGTGGAATATTCTTCAGTCTTGGGCCCACGTCATGGGCCTAAGTCCCTCATTATGATGAGGCCAACGGCTCTTCGAGTTTATTCCTCAGCCAGCCGGATCTTGTGAATGATTGTGAGAAGAGGTCTGGTCGTCCTCTCAACGCGATAAGAGACCGCTTTGGCGATTGAGAATGTTTGCGGTCTACCCATCGGTAGAATCTGCCCTTCAGAGACTCGACGAGTGCCAGATAGGCGACGATGAATGCTACGAGTGCGAGGAGGAAAGTTGGAGGAGGTATCACGAATTGGAATAGGGCTCCGATTGGAGTGAAAGGAATGGCCAGGGCAAACGCTACAACTCCTAGAGTGCTGATCAGCAATGGCTTGCTCGGCCTACTCTTGTAGAATGGTCTTCTTGTTCGAATGACAAAGACTACCAGTGCCTGGGTCGATAAAGATTCGAGGAACCAGGCCGTCTGAAATAGGGCGGGTCCGGCATTGAAGACGAAAAGCATCATCGCGAACGTTAGATAGTCGAATACTGAACTAATTGGTCCAAAGAAGATCATGAAGTCCTTGATGAATGACATGTCCCACTTTCTAGGAGTTAGGACCGATTCCGGGTCAACGTTGTCGACTGGGATTGTGACCTCGGAGACATCGTAAAGTAGATTGTTCAGCAGGATCTGTTCGGGAAGCATTGGTAGGAATGAGAGGAACAGGGAGGCACCGGCGGCGCTGAACATGTTGCCGAAGTTTGAGCTCGTTCCCATCATGACATACTTCATGGTGTTGCTGAATGTCTTCCGTCCCTCCAAGACTCCCTGCTGAAGAACCGTGAGATCCTTCTGAAGAAGAATGATGTCTGCGGACTCCTTAGCCACGTCGACCGCGTTCTCAACAGATATTCCTACATCGGCCGCTCTGATGCAGGGTGCATCGTTGATGCCATCACCCATGAATCCGACCACGTGGCCATTCTTCTTGAGAAGCAGCATTATCCGCTCCTTTTGAGCTGGGGTGACCCGGGCGAAGATGCTGGTGTCTTCGACGATTTTGAGTAGGGCACTATCGTCGATGTTTACGAGATCCGAGCCAATTACAACCCTGTTGACTACGAGGCCGAGATCCTCGCAGACCTTCTTGGTGACGAGTTCATTATCTCCTGTCAATATTTTCAAGGATATCTTTGACTGGGCGAGTAGTGCTAGGGATTCCTTAGCTGTCGTCTTGGGCGGGTCGAGGAAACTCACAAGACCGAGGAACGTCATTCTTGCTTCGTCCGCGACCTTGTAGACCTGCCTTGCCGGGTCTACCTGTTTGTAGCATACTCCGAGGACCCTGTAGCCTTGTGAGCTTAGGTCTCGGAACTTGGCGGTGATCCCTCCGCGAACCTGGTCCGTCAGGTTTTGAGTTGCGCCATGGACCTCGTAATTGGTGCAGATTTTGAGAATCTCCTCCGGTGCACCCTTAGTCGAGAGAACATATCGTCCGCCGTGATTGTATACGACTGAGACTCGTTTTCTAGTAAAGTCGAATGGGACCTCATCTATCTTCGAGTAGGACCCAATGTCTATCTGTCTGTAGCGAAGGCATGCATCATCAAGCGCGCTTCTGAGCCCTGTCTCATAGTAGCTGTTCAGATAGATCTGGACGAACACATTATCGTCATCAGCTCCCTCCGCGTCTAGGGCCTGAATTAGCTCGATTTTGTCTTCGGTCAAAGTCCCCGTCTTGTCTGTACAGAGCACGTCCATGGTGCCGAAGTTCTGGATCGAAGAGAGACGCTTGACGATCACTCCTCTCTTCGACATCACCATCGCTCCATGAGAGAGGTTAATCGTGACAATCGCTGGAAGGAGCTCTGGTGTCAGGCCGACCGCGAGAGCGACTGCGAAGAGCAGCGATTCGACGATGCTGCGCTTGTATAGCGCGTTGACGAAGAAGACGACGATCACCAAGACAAAGGTCACCTGCATTATCAGATATCCGAATCTTCGAAGCCCGATGTCAAAATCGGTAGGCGGCTCTCTAACGATTAGTCTTCCAGCTACTCCTCCATAGACAGTCCCGGCGCCGGTTGCGACTACTACTGCGGTCGCGTTTCCACTGACTATCGATGTGCCCATAAAGACGCAGTCGGATCGTTCAGTTATAGTCGAGATCTGAAGATCGGAGGCTGTAGTCTTCTCTACAGGGAATGATTCGCCTGTCAGGGGCGATTGGTCGCTGAAGAGATCCTTTGAATCAATTATCTTAGAGTCGGCCGGGACTATGTCGCCTGGCGTCAGTCGGATGATGTCGCCGGGGACGACCTCTGCGACCGGTATCTCGACGAATCTACTTTCCCGAAGAACACTTGCGGTGGTCCGTACTTTTTCCCTGAGCAGCTCGGCAGCCTGTTCTGCCTTTGATTCTTGGTAGAAGCTTAGGACTACGCTGATGATGACGATGACGAATACTATTGTAGCCTCGATGGCGTCTCCGAAGAAGATTGAGACTATGCCCGCGAAGAGTAGGAGCAAGACAAGAGGGTTCTTGAAATATGTGAGGAACCTGAGTGGAGCGCTGAGCTTCTTCTCCCGGGCTAAGACGTTGGGACCGTAGGTCTTGAGCCGCCTCTGGGCCTCTCCGTTTGTGAGGCCTTGTTGCGTAGCGTTGAGGTCGTGGAGAATCTTGTCTAGCGGAAGCCCCAACTCTTCTCCGGTTGAAGTAGCCGCCTGCACTACGGATCCCTCTTGACCTATTGACTGTCCACACGACCCCTGCTATAGAATATGGCGTTACTCTCGACTGAAAGGGCCGCCGTTCGAGGTAGTCGATTCCGACAGGGCCTCACCAGCGCATCTTAACCACTGCACGAGGTAAGTATTACTTTGTTTGCCCTTGCTTAGCGGCTAAACTGAATAACCTAAACGCACCATCATCACCCAAGGTGGTGATATCTCTGGATATTTCTGCCGATGGTGGTTCGTCTGGCCCGCCGGATCCTAACGTGCCAATCTGGCCCTGGCCGGGATGATAGGCGAACGTTAAAAAATCAACCATTTGTCCCTTTTTCTTTGTATTCAATTGAGCGTTTTCAGCGCAAGCGAATGGTACGCTAGGTTGCATCGTACGATGTCATTGCTCGACGAGGAAAACATCAAGATTCTAGAGACTATGAAGCAGCATGGACCGAGAAACCTCCAACAGATCTCCCGAAAGTCCAAGCTTCCGTACACTACAGTCTACGGCAGGGTTGCCAAGCTTCAGAGCTTGAACGCGCTCAGAACGTTCGTTCATCCATCGTATTCGAAAATCGGCCTAGTACGTGCCATGGTCCTGGCCAGGCCCTTTCCCGGAAAAGAACTCCTTGCTAGGGACGCGCTCAGGCTACCCGGGTACTGGCTCAGAATAATCCGCTGTTTCGGAGAGCCCAACGGGTACTACTCGCTCCAGGCTATCCCTGCTGAACACCAGCAAGACTTTCGCCTTTATCTCGATCAACTCGTTAACCGTAGTATCATCAAGGACTACCAATTGTTCTGGCTCGGCGAAAGCTTCTCTCCACTAGCCAACTTCGAGTACTACGATCCCAAGGAGCGAAGCTGGAGGTTCGACTGGAAAGAATGGGCCCACACTATAGAATCCAGTCGAAGTACGGATGCTAAGAAATCCCCAACAATCGCAACCAGTGGTTTCGACAAGAAAGACCTCATCATTCTCAAAGAGCTCGCGTTAGATGCAAGAGTGACGCTCGCCGATCTGTCTAAACAGCTAGGAATGACCTTGCCTGCGACAAAGTACAGGTTTGATCGTCTGGTCAAAGAAGGATACGTCGCAGACTATGTTATCATGGTTCTACCGTTCGTGCCAGAAGCATCAGACCTATGCGAAATCAGACTCGATTTCACCAATGAGACCTACATGAAAAACGCTGAGAAAGTGTTTGCTAAAACACCGCTCGTGTTGACTATTACCCCGGTCGTTGGGTTGCACTCTTTGGCGGTGAGAATCTATCTTCCTCGCCAAGAGACCACGCACTTGATGAATTTCTTATCTTCCCTGGCCAGGAAGGAAGTCCTCGCAGGCTACTCGTTCATCCAGCTCGACCCGGCGACACAACTCACCCAGACATTCGCGTTCAAGTACTATTCGGACGACTCAGGATGGCAATACGACAACAGAGAGTACTTACAGGGAGTAACTAGTCTGGTATCGAAATGGTCTAAGCCCGAACTAGAGCAGGCCACGATCGAGGCACCCGCCCCGCCTGCTGTCCAATAGTACCACCCAACGCATCCAAAGCGCACCGGCTGATCCGTTGCGACCTAGGATTTCGGACGTGGAAAAAGGGGAGTTCCATTAGCGAAGTTATGAGCGGTGATCAGTTTCAGTAGACTTCGGTGATGAAGACCATTGGGGATGTCCAGACGCCTGTCCCTGCGTCGAAGTCGAAGACTGTGTAAGTGTTTGCCGTAGCGTTTGATGGTACGTCGAAGAATATTGCGTTCGAAACTGCGTTCATGTGTACGAGCATAGTGTAGGGTGTGTCCACCTTGGGTACGGTGTTCAGCTTCATGATCACTTCGTAGATCCAGTCGCCCGCAGTCAGGTTAGTGGTACATACCGGAGCGTTGACGCCACTGAGGTTGGTCGAAGTCCAACTACAGGGTGTTGTTGCCGTCGCGTTTGACCCTGCGCCGTGGAAGCCTGCGACTGCGAATGTAAAAGCACCGGTTATGTGGAAGACTTGGCCATTCAATTCCTGGATAGTATTGGACGTCAAGGGGGCGGTCTGGGTAGCGCTCGCGACCCCTACGAAGAGAAGCATGACTGTCGCAATGAATAATGGTACTCTTCTGACAATAATTTGCATTCTAGTTAGTTCACCTCCCTTTACTAGAGAAAACCATCAGGCGACAATCTCCCCGGACGACGCACATATGCGACCGTCACTCTTTCGGGTGTCGAGCGTCAAGCTATAGCGTGATAATTGATGAGGCATGGCATCATGTCGTCTGAGCGATTGAGTCGCCTCATGCCGCGAATAATGTTCTATCCGCAGGCATATTTCTCAAGACGCGAGTCGCTCTTGTTATAAGACGATCGGTTACAGGTCCGGGTCCCTAGCCGGCCGACAATTGTAGAGGAAGATGCCTTTCCCAGGTCAGTTTCCTGAGACTTTGTGGTGAATGATCAGGTCTTTTCTCGCGAGTCCGATACATGTCTCGAAGTCGAGCTCGTTACCCGTTGGATAGTGAAGATTCAGCTTCTCAAAGAGATCTTTCACTATCATCCTCTCTAGCGTTAATGCTCCGAATCCGAAGTAGAACTGTAGGTCTCGATGAAACTCGCTAGGCTTCTCAGCATATACCTGTAGAGACTGTCGGAGAAGCGGGACTAGAGTCTCCATGACTGTCGGTCCGAGAGTGTCCCGCAGGCTGTCCTTCACCGAGGACTGGAATATGACTCCGAAGTCTGGTTTGACGTCCATTCATTTTACGCCTGACAAGAGTTTACGAATCCCGGCGGTTAGTGAAGCCTTGGCCCCGACTCGATTAACTATCTTGTTACTTGTCCCGATTGATTCCGGGACTGGAAGAGGTCTTCGCCCCTGAGCGTAACTCTTTGCACCCAGCGCAAGTATCGGAAAGACATTGTTTGGGACGGCTCTTTGAAAACTGGCCTTGCCATCTCAGAACGTGGACCGGAACTACGAGCACATCGGTTGCTCTGTAGAGAAGAATAGCGACGATGATCTTTGCAGACAGATTCTGGACTCGGAACCGGCGATTAGGGTCGCAGCATTCATTGAAGGTGCCGAGGTCACCGGCTATGCAGAAACAGCGCGGACAAAGAACGTGATGAGTCAGAGCACCGACCTTCGAAGAAAGGTCGGGTTTTGGGTGAGAATAGTTACGGAAATGTCCAGACAGACGGACCAGATGTTCGGCATCACGGAGAGCGTAACTGTGACACATAAAGGCTTGAAAATGGTGACAGTTCCACTATCCGAACATAGGTCTCTCGGCCTCTCGATCGACCGTTCCGCAGACACAGACCATATCCTACAGAAGATAATGGCGAAGTTTCGCCTCGTCTCAAGCAATTAGCGGTCCAGAGAGGGGGCGAAGAAGAATTTCGCAATTCTTAGTGCTGGTCGTAGGCGACTTATTCAGGCGGAGACTCCCAGATTAGCTCAGCGACATCGAAAACGAGCGTGACATCGAGCTGCTTGACTTGTTCTCTAGGAATCCCGACTGGGGCTCTGACTTCACCGGAGATGGCGCAAACAGAGTCGTTGAGCCAATGATACTTTTCACTGTCTGTTACATGTTTCGCGAAGCCGACGACCTGTCTTCTTAACTTAGTCCTTTCGTTGGCCGCTGAATACGCCTTGTACAATTCCTGAGATCTATCGGTTGAGCGTCCATAGCCTTGGTAGTCGAGCATGATCAGAGCGCCATCACGGGTCTCGATGTACCCTTGAATATTCATCAAGAAAGTCTCGTCAGTGCGCCTACGCGGATGATTAGACCCGCGAAATTTCCCAGAAACGCGACCCTCACATGTTCCCTCGGCGAAGAGAAAGTGTGCCTCCTCAGTACCCTTCTTCCCTACGAGACTGACTCCCACGTCATCTGGATAAGAGAAGCGTATGGTGTAGAGAGGTTCGAGCCGCATGAAAACTGGTCCATTGTGGATGTATTAATCTCATTCTGGCAATAGCCCCTGGAAAACCTTCTGACTATCAGGGGACCTGCGTTCCGGCCCCACTCTAGAGTGGGATGGTTTAGAGCTGTATCTGGCCGTTAGAGATCAGAGTATGCCCGTCAACAGTCAGGGTAGGCTTCCTTAGGGTTTCTTCGTGACCGAATTGAGTATCGTTTGCTCCACCGATTCCTTGGTTGGCTCCGATTCCGATGCTGACGGTGCCTTGGACGACGCGGTCGTTAAAGAAGCCGATCAATTCTGCTCTCGGGTTGAGACCTATGACAATGTTGCTCACGCGATCCTTGTCACCCGACATTTTCTCATAAATCCCCTTGAAGGTTTCAAGGTTGGACTGCGCCGTGTAATTTGTCACATGTGAGTTCTTGAAATCGAGCCGGAGACCCGATATCATCTTTCCCTCAAGGGCGGTTGGCTGGTCGAAGAGGACCATTCCTTCGGCGCTAGTCTCGTCTGGGGCTAGTTCGACTGCTCCAGCAGGGAGGGCTTCGAAGCGGGTTCCCTTCTGTATGTCGGTCTCGTCTATTATCCCGTCATGGATGTGTATGGGCCGGTTCTTCAGTTTGAGCCGGAGATCGGTGCCGTTTGACGCGGTTATTCTAACGTTTGTCGCTTTCCGTAGTTTCGACTCGATCTGTGAACCCAGCGTCGAGATTTTTGCATGGTCGATGTCGAGGCTGTTTGTGGTGGTGCGTTGCCAGTTTTCATAGTTGAAGCCGTATGTTTTCGCTCGTTCAGGTGTTACTAGTCCAATTGGCAGGTTTAGGACACGGGTTTTTCCTTCTAGAAACTTGTCGGTCATGGGTTTCTGCCCTTCGAGAAACTTGCCCATTCGTTCGTCTGGTACCGTTGGGAATAGTGACGGGTCTCGGGGTCCTCCGAGCGCAACCGCCGCGTCTGTCTGATCGAGCATTGAGATGATTCCCTTCTGTATACGTGCGTACTGGGCCTCGGGAACTTCTTTCAGGTATGCCCAGTAGAAGTCGTTGAATTGGAGAATCGTCGTCGAAACGCCTCCGGCATGTTCGACCTCCTGTGCTATCGCGCTTGAGTAGTCAAGAACGTGGTCCCAAGCGAATACGATTACCTGCTCGTCCGGTTGGACCCGCAGGCATTCGTTAACGATACGCTTTGCGATCTGTTTGACCGGTTGTGTTCGTGTGAGCTGTTCGGTCATGATCATCTTATCGTTCAAACCTTGGCTTTGCGTTAAAGCATATGATTACTAATAACGCTATCCCTTGAATTCACCTATAGGGATTTTCTACCCTTGGAAAGTGGAGAGTAAAGCAGCATGAAGCCGGTCAAGACGATTACTGATCCAGCCAGCATAGAACTGTTGGGAGAAGAAACGCGGCGGCGGATCATCTACTTGCTGCGGGCACGGGAGCTCACTATCAGCCAGATTGCCGAAGAACTGAGAATGACCCCTCAAGCCATCTATCATCACATTAAGAAATTGTTGCCAGCAGAAATGATTGAGATTACACGAGAGGAGAGAGTTGACAATTTCATCGAGACATACTACCGTGCAACCGCTGAAGTTTTCGAGTTCTCCTTTGGAACGGGCAGCAAAAACCAAGCTCACGCCAAGGAACGAATGAGAGACACGCTGCTGGCGCTCGACAAACTAGGGATAGGAGTCCGAGTCGAGGCTGACACTGTAGCACAGTTAGTCAAGGTTCAAGAGAAAATGGTGGATCTGAGCGCAAGACGAGATCTGCAAGAGAAAGTGTCGAAACTGGAAGAAGTCGACTTTCTTGGAAAACAGGAACTGACAAGCGTAGCTACAATGATTTCCTTAACTGACGAACAGTTCCTAGAATGGCTAGACTTGCAAAAAGAGCTGAGAAGGCTTTTGCAGAGCCTCCTTACACAGACGGTTACCTCCACAACTAAGTCATCGAAACATCGGCCGCCTCCTAGAGAGTTTCGGACGAGAACGAAACCATCCTGAGACAGGAAGAGCTGCAAGAGAACCCGCGAAGGGTCGTTCTATCGCAATCTATGATGTGTTTCTAGAGAAGAGGGCAGAGATGCTCTCAAGGTGGTGTAAGTTTCTTAAGTGCGCCCGAGATTGATTGGTTATGCAAAACACGACGACGCAACGAGCAGTTGACGTGAAAGAGACCCTTGTTGTTATCCCGGTGAGCGATCTCGCAAAATCGCGGGAGTGGTACGTGCGGCTCTTTGGGAAGGAGCCTGACCTGGAACCGTTTCCCGGTAACATTGAGTTCAAGGTCGGTGGGGCTTGGGTGCAGATCTCGGCCGGCAACGTCCGCGACTCAGGGTGGAGTCTTCAACTCGAGGTCCGAAGCCTATCTCGTGAGCGGGAGCGGCTACAAGAGGCTGGGATCGAAGCAGGCGAGATCAGGACTGTCCCAG
>JAJPJY010000035.1 GCA_021323995.1 bacterium
CTGCCGCTGGTGCTGGTTATTGTGGCTGTATAGTTGCCTGCGCTTGTCGAACTGGCAGTCAGGGTCGCCGTCCCAGACCCGCCGGCAATGCTAGTCGGGCTAATGCTTGTTGTAAGGCCCGATGTGCCCGTGACAGACAGTGTAACTGTTCCACTGAAATGATTGGTAGGCGTGATTGTTATTGTGGATGTTCCGGATGTGCCTTTGTTTGTCTTGAAGCTGGTCGGGCTCGCCGCTATCGAATAATCCTGGACCTGGTCTGTTACAGTTGTAGTGTGTTGGAGTGAACCGCTATTTCCCGTGACCGTGACAGTGTAGTTGCCGGTCGTGCTGGAAGTTATGGAGAGAGTTGAGGTGCCGGTGCCTCCCGATGTGAGAGTCACACTGGATGGAGTTAGTGCCAAACTGGGACCGCTCGGAGAGCTAATGGCAGTTAGTGTTACAGTGCCTGCGAAGCTGTTGAGACTGTTGAGTGTAACGGTTGAATTCGACTTGGCCCCTGCAAGCGATACCAGGCTAGTCGGACTGGCTGAGATGGAAAAGTCTGCGGTTGTCTTGAAAAACTCTGGCATCGCCGATGCGCTTGCATCGTTCGAAGTCATTGTCGAAAGGCCCCAGTTTGTCTCGAGAGTCTTAGTGAACGAATAGTGGTTGTAGGCGTTGTTGCTGGTGAAGTTCGTTTGGGTCGAGGGTCCAGCCCAGACCGTGTACATACAATCCCCGCCGGGCGGGTTTGGCGAGGGACAGAATCCTACGCCCTCGTCGAACGTTATGAAGAGAGCAGCTCTCGTGTTCTTGAACGTGTTACTGCTGAGAATGTTCGGGACGAGACTGTTGAGGTACTGGTCTCCTTCCACGAAGCAGTTGCTGGTCCCGCTCGACGAGCAGCCTCCAGGGCAGCCGCTAGACCCGTGCATGTTATCGCAGTCGTTCGGTGTAAGCCATGCGAAGTTCGGGGCTGACCCTGAGTTGAGATCCTTGATGAGCGCACAGTCGGTTCCAGTGCATGTGGAATTATTCGCCGGGTTCGCGAGAGCGATCTTGTTACAGCGTGCCGTGCTTGTGTCGATGTCATGGAACGCGACAAACGGATTATGCGCGAATTCGTAGTGTCCGTGATCGCTGTTGTCGCAACCGTTGACGAGGGACTGGTCCTCCATGTACGCCTTCCATGATAGGCCGGCGGCTTCGAACCTGTCGACTAGATTTGTCTCGGTGAGACTGTTTGTTCCGCAGCTGCTAGTGCAACCGTTGAGTGTTGCGGCCATTATGCCGATGTAGTTCGGCTGGCTCGTGCCTGTAAGGTCCACGTACTGGGTTGCCATTCCATAATCGTTCGCCAATGTCGCCATGTACGGAGTGTTATTGCCGCTGCCGTCGCAGGGCGGCGGGTTGCTTCCTCCACAGATATCAGTGATCCCCGCGTTCTCCATTATGATGAAGACCATATGGTCGAAGTATGTGCCGGTGGGCGGAGCCTGTGGGACAACGATGGGCGTAGTCGTCTTGGGGGAGAGAAGGTTCGCCTGGGCAATGGGAAGAATAACTGCGACTAGTCCGAGGATTATCGCAGTGGTTAGTAGTACAGTCGCGCGATTAAGGTGCCGTTTCGGTGCGCTCATAAAGAAGAGTCACAGATCTCTTGTCAAGACATATCCGAATATTTTCGACTGGAAGTATTTGTTGTCAGAGTCACAGGACGCGGCGGGGTCGAGAATGGAATCATGATACTATTTGTACGGAGTAAACTGAGAAGTGAGTAGTCTCTACTGATCACGAGAGCGGGTTTCCCCTATGAAGGTATTAAGCCTTCATAGCATAGGGCGATACCCATGGCTACTCGTATATCCAAAGACATCGAAATACGCCATCTTCTACTAGATGATTCGAGGCTGGTTTCTGAAGTCAGTGCCTCTCTTCAACTAGAATGAGGCTCGGATGGAAAGCTCCTGGGACGGTAATGTGGGATTGCTTAGTCCTGCCAACCCGAGTCAGTGCTCTTCTCCTTGCGGCAGACTTCATCCATGTATTCGTGGGCTTCTCTCTTATTCTTGTCCGGGTCCAGACTGAGATTATGGCGACTATGGCCACGATCGAGAGTGTTCCGCTGACCATGGATAGGTTTGAGCCTACGATCCTAGTTAGGAGCGAGGTGGGTCCGACTTGCACTCGGATTGTAAGGTAGACCGCATGAATAATCGCTCCGGACATGCCTTGGATTGTGATCGTATAGTTTCCGGGCGGTGTGCTGATTGGGACTTGGATTGTCAATAGGCTGGTGGTATTGTCGGAGTTGAGAATGACCAGGGCCGGGTTGAAGCTGAGGCCGGGTCCTGTTGGGTTGCTCGTTGCAGCGAGGAGAACGTTGCCTGTGAAGCCGTTGATGCTCCAGAGGGTTACTGTCTTGGTGGAATTGGAGCCGGGCGGGATTGTTAAGGTGCCTGTGGGTCTGCTTATCCCAAAATCGCTGGCTATCAGAGTCAATGGCGCGGTGTGATTGAGGGTCCCGTCGGATGCTGTGATCAGTAGCGTGTAGTTGCCGGCCGCGACGCTGGTCGAGATTATGATGGTCAGGTTGGACTGCCGCGAGGATAATGAGGCTATGACGAGAAAGGCTGGGTTGAAGATTGGAACTGGCTGTGTCGAGGGTGGAGCGTTACGTAGGTTGCGAGAGCCGCCAGAGCCTCCTGAAGGACTTGAGACTACTTGTTGTGTTGTGACTGCGAGGCTTACGTTGCCTGAGTAGCCGTTGAGGCTGGAAATCTTGATGATCATGGTCGCGTTTGCGCCGATGGGAGATGCAATGGTGCTTGGCATTGTCAGGTTGAAGTCAGTGATGCGGAATCTGACCGGGGCAATGTGAGATAATGTGCCGGATGCTCCTGTTAGCTGCACCGTATAGTTGCCGGAGAGGCTTGCGCTACAGGAGAGAGACGCGGATCCCGAGCCTGTTATCATGGTCGGGGTTATCCCATTGCACGCTAGGCCCGTTGGAACAGTGTCAGTCAGGGAGACTTGGCCTATGAACCCATTGACCGCGGCTATGGTTATTGTCGAGTTTGTGGACTGTCCGATCCGGACTGCGCTTGGATTACTTGCGGTTAGAAGAAAATCTCCGGCGGGCATTGGAACTATCACGGTTGTGAGTGTCGAGTGGTTGAGTGTGCCGCTGGTGCCTGTTATTGTGACGTTGTAGTTTCCCGGGGTAGAGCTGGAGAGGTTGCATTTCGACGTGCCAGTCCCGGTGGGGATACTTGTCGGAGTACAACTAATGGTTAGGCCAGTAGGTGGGCTGGTTGTTTCTGTGAGGCTTACTGCTCCTGTGAAGCCGTACTGGCCTGTTACTGTTGCAACTAGGATTCCGCTGGAGGTGCCTGATGTGAATGATGTGGTTACAGTGTTGATGGTGAACGGTGATGTGGCGCTGCCGGTGTAGAAGATTGCGCCTATTGTTGTTGGGGGTGACTGGATGAAACATGTGATACCGTCTGGGTAGTTGACTGTGCCGGTGGCTACTATTCCTGTTGTCTTTGCCCAGGTGGTTGCGGCGCCTGTCCACTGGTCTATTGCATGGTTGGTGGCGTTCATCCAGAACAGATAGTACAGGTTGTTCGTGAGATCGTAGCCGGCCGCGTCTGGGAGGGAGGTGTAGCTGGTTGAAAATGCGGTTGTTCCTGTGTGTGATTCGCCTGTTCCGATCAGATTGCTAGTCCATGCTCCACTGGTGGAGCGAGTGGCGAGGCTGAATGTTTCCGTGGTGTTGTCATAGTAGATCTGGAAGAGGCTTGTTCCACTGTTGAACAGCCATGAGTTCGCGTCTGTCTTAGTGGTTGTTGACGAGATTTGTTCTTCAATCTGCCATGTTCCGTTGTAGAGGCGGCCGTGAAGGTCGCGGTTTGTGAGCCAGTAGCTGGCGTAGACTTGGCCGTTGCCGAGGCTGGCTAGGGCGATATGCCAGATGTCACTATGGCATGAGGCGACGCAGAGGGTGGTGTTTCCTGCCCATGACGCGTAGTTGGTTCCGGCTGAGTGGATTATGAGGGGTCTCGCCGTACCACTGCCACCGCATTCTGACTTGTCCTCTTTGAAGAAAGCGATCCAGGCCTGGCCGTTGCTGTCGACTATGATCTGGTCGCCGGGGTAGGCCTGGAACGAGGCGCTTGTCAGGACTGTCTGTTCGGGCTGCCAGGTGACTGTACCGTTCGTGTTGAGTGTTCCGGTTCGGAACTGTAGGCGTTGTCCACAGCTGGACTCGAAACTTGTCTCGTTGTAACGAACGTAGTAGATGTTCGAACCGTCGGTGTAGACGCTGAAATCGCCATCTGTGATATGGACGGGGACTGTTGTTGGCAGTGCCCATCGCGTCCCGTTTGTCGAAGTGGTGTATTCGAAGCATCCGCTCTCGTGCTCGCACGTGTTTCTCGGATCCTGGTAGAAGAACCAGATTACGCCCTTCGCATAGAACGAGTCCTTCTGGTATGAGTAGATGAACGAGCTGTGATCGTCCGTCGTGGATACTGTAGTTGGGGCTGAGCCGAAAGATCCCTGGCCTAGAACTAGGCTACTAGGACTTGCGATTGTAAAATTGGAGGGTGGTGTTACGTTGAAGACTAACGTCGTATTGTGTGCGAGTGTGCCACTTGTCCCGGTTACTGTTACTGTGTAGGATCCGATCGCGTTGGATGTGAAGGAGAGTGTGGAGGAGCCGGTCTTGTTGGCCGTGAGCGTGATTGTTGACGGGGAGAGTGTGAGTGTGGGTCCGATTGGTGAGGCGACGGCTGTCAGCATGATTGTTCCGGCAAGATTGTTGAAGCTGCCGAGTGTGATGGTAGAGTTTGACCTGGTACTTATTGGGAGGGTGATTAGAGCAGGAGACGCTGTTATCGTATAGTCTGGTCCCGTGGACTTGAAGAACTCGGCCATCGAATTCGCGTTCCCATCATTCGAGGTGAAGTTTGCAAGGTTCCAGTTCTTCTCGATCGTCTTTGGGAAAGAGTAGTGACTGTACAGGTTGGGTGTTGCGAACCCGTTCTTGGCTACGGGTCCTGCCCAGACGTTGTAGACGCAGTCTTCGTTGCTGCCGTTTAGTGGGCAGAATCCGTTGCCTTCGTCGTATGTTATGAAGAGGGCTGAGCGGATGGTTGTGAAGGTTTTGCTGTGGAGGATTAATGGTACGAGCTGTGAGAGGTAGGTGTTGCCGGTGGCGATTGATGAGGGGCAGATTCCTGTTGCTCCTCGCGTGTCGTCGCAGTCGTTGGGTGTGAGCCACATGAAGTTCGGCGCAGCGGTGGACGTGTTGTTGAGATCATTGATCAGTGCGCAGTCGACGACGCTGCCGCAGCTGGTTGGGTTGGCGTCAACTATCTTGTTACAACGGGCCGTGTTGTTGGTGATGTCTTGGAAGGGGAGGAACGGGTTGTGAATGGTCACGTAGGGCTCGTGATCGGTTAGGTCGCAGCCTGCTGCCAGGGTCTGGTTCTCCATGTACCCTTTCCAGGTTAGACCCGTGGCTTCGAACCGGTCGATCAGGTTGGGTGCTTTGATGACTGGACAGCCTGTTGCCGTGCATCCTTGTGTTGAGCCGCTGAGCAGGGCGACATAGTTGGGCTGGCTGGTCTCGATCAGCGAGAGGTACTGTGATCCGATCGTGAAGTTGTTGGCGAGACTCGACTCGTAGGGCGCGGGTCCAAGGATCGAACAAGGGGGAGGACTCTCCCTGCAAATGTCATAGACTCCCTGGTTCTCCATGATAATCATGACCACATGATCGAAGAACTGTCCGGCTGGCGGTGCGAACACGACCGTCTTCGGTGAGCTTCTCGAGTTTACTGTTGATAGTTGTGCCAGGATTCCGGGCTGGTAGAATACAAGCGTCGCGATTGAAAGAATGACCAGGACAATGGCGAAGAAGCGACTCCGGCGACCCTTCCAGTAAGACACCATTCATACTCACGCCATGGAGTGTTTAATCGCCCACTCGGTCTCGCTTAATCTTCCACTCTCGAAAGAGAGAATTCTTCCCGGCTATTAAATTGGAAGGGTGTGCGTATACCTGAATATTTCAAGGGAAACCCTGATCGGTGTGATGAAACCGAGAGAGAAAGAGATTCCAACGTCAACCCGCGAACCCTAAGCTGGATAAAAACCATGAGAAGAATTACTCATCAAGCCTGATGATTCTAGTACGAAAACGGGATAGAGTGCCCGGCTTGACCTTCTGGGTCAGGCTAGGCTTACTTTGCTGGTTGTGGAGCTGCTTCTTTCTTTCGCCGTCTGAACGGGTTCCGCATGTTGAATTTCACCGTTCTTACAGGTATAGGCCGTGAGCTATAGGCGTTTGGGAGGGCTGGGGCTGTTTCAATCCTTGATCAGAAAAAAAACCGTATTATCAGCGATTTTACGAATTGATCAGCGGTTGAACTAGCTGATTGTAGCTTCGACTTGAGGATTCTAGACATGTTAAATCGCCAGGCTGACTTTCTGGCCGTGTCCCATGTCTGAGCCTGTAGACATGCATCGCCTCAAGGCGGAGTACATTGCTCGACGAGCGAAGCTACTGGCAATGGCCGAGTCGTTTGTCATAGCAGGACTATTGCTCGCGCTCACGTTAGAGTACGAGGATAACGTGTACATGAGACTCTGGGTCTCACGGAACATCTGGCCCGTCGGATACCTGCTGAACGGTACTCTCGTCGGCTTGATATCCGGACTGCTAGTCGGCTGGACCCTCGCCTCATGGCAAGGCCGACGATCACGCGAACAGAAGATACTAGACGACCTCAGGAAGATAGTCTAAGAAGTGAGACCGGGACCCGCAGTGCATTCCGCAATTGTAGAGGACTTGTTTGAAGGTCCACTGACGAGAAGGGTCTTGGTGAATCTGAAAATCCGATCCTTGCGGAAACGGGTCTGGTACAGAGCGTTAGACAGGATGGAACGGGGATTAGTGGACTTGACCATACGATGGGTAGACAAAATACGCAACCGTACAATGACAAATGTGCTGCTACGGATACTAGGGAAACTGGTGCAGGCAATGGAACAGGGTATGGTCCGAGTCCTAGCATTAGGTAGAGAGATGGCATTGACGGCTAGCGAGCTGGCAGTCGGATGGGGGAACCGCAACGCATACGCATGGCGGTTTGACGAATCCTTCTGGCGAGGACTCCCGAGAACTAGGAACTTGTTAAAGTAGGATCACGGATTATTCCGGAACGCTATGACATTAGAGCAGAAGATTGCGGACAGAACGGCGTCTGTCTGCATTATCGGACTCGGCTATGTCGGACTGCCTCTAGCGGTAGCCTCGGCCGAAGCCGGCTTCTCAGTCGTGGGAGTTGACCTTGACAAGGGAAAAGTGGACATGGTCAACAAGGGAGTCTGCTACGTCGAAGACCCGTATGTCAAAGAACATCTTTCAACGCTCGTTAGTGCTGGAAAGATCAGGGCTACGGCTAAACACTCCGAGGCTTTGCCGAGCGCGGATGTTGTCATCGTCTGTGTTCCGACGCCGCTTGATGCGCGGGAGAATCCAGATCTATCATATCTGAGAACAACAGCAAGGATCATTGCTCAACATCTGACGGATTACAAGCTGATTATTGTTGAGAGTACGAGTTTTCCAGGTACGACTGAAGAGTTGATCCGGCCCATTCTGGAAAGATCTGGAAAGAAGGCAGGTGAAGACTTCGCACTGGTCTATTCCCCGGAAAGGATCGATTATGGTAACTCGCAGTTTGGCATGACCAAGATTCCCAAGGTTGTTGGCGGGCTGAATACAGAGTCGACGAAGCTGGGAGCCGCGTTCTACAGTGCGATTCTTCTGGCTCGTGTGGTGAGTGTTAGTGGTCCCTCGGTGGCGGAGGCGACGAAGATGCTTGAGAACGTGTTCCGCTACGTAAACATCGCACTCGTGAACGAGCTAGCTGAGCTGCATGAAGAGCTGGGTGTCGATTTCATAGAAGCCATTGACGCGGCTGCAACGAAGCCGTTTGGTTTCATGGCCCATTATCCGGGTCCGGGAGTTGGTGGCCACTGTATTCCGAAGGACCCATTCTACCTCGTCTACAAAGCGAAGAAGGCCGGCTTCAACCTCCGACTCGTCCAAGCATCGAAGGCAGTCAACAAGGAAATGCCCGCGCATTTGGTGGAGAGACTGTCTAAGAGTCTGAGGGAGAAGAAGAAGACTCCGAGAAAGTCGAAGGTAGTCTTGTGGGGTCTCGCCTACAAAGACGAAGTCAAAGATACACGCCGGAGTCCGAGTCTGGATCTGTTGAAGCTGTTCAAGAAGACCGGCTTCAAGGTTCAGGTCTATGACCCGTACGTTCCAAAGATCAGTGTAGGAGGATCAAGTTACGAATCAGCAAGTTCGATGCTCGACTCGCTCGATGGTGCAGACGCTCTAGTAATTGCAACCAACCACAAGATCTTCGCCAAACCCGAAATGTCAGAGCTGAAGGCGAGGATGAACACCGACCCGATTCTGTTCGACACTAGGAACCTGAGGGCAAGGAAGGAAGCCGAAGATGCGGGCTTCACCTATCTGGCCACCGGCAGACCATGAGCGTCATGGCCCTAAGCAGTCGAATCCTCAACGGAATGCTGTCAATTTCTAGGCACAAGTTTGCACTCGGTGCGTTTTTCATTCCTCTCTTGATCAGGTCGATTCCTGAATTCCTCGCTGGACCATATCCGGTGGGCTGGGACGTCATCGCATACTATGTTCCAAACGTGTTCGACATAGCGTCTGGCAGCCTGAATCTCTGGGGAATCATCGCCTCTACACCCGTAATGTATGGAATTGTCGTTCCTATCTACTCCGTGACAAGGATTAGCCCGATCCTGATTTTCAAGATTCTCGGGCCTCTACTCTACGGCTTTCTCGGCTGGTCCCTGTTCACTTTCTGCAAACGAAGACTTCAGTGGCCGGATAGCAAGTCGTTCTATGCTACGCTGTTTGTTTCAGCATACTTTGTTGTTATGAGGATATCGTGGGATGCATACCGGATGGAGCTTGGGCTCGCCTTCCTTCTTCTGGCTGAAGCTCTGGTTGGAGGTGTTACTTCCAGGAGGTTGGACCTGAGAAGGGCTGGTCTGCTGTCGCTGGCCGTCCTTTCGAACCAGCTTGTGGCAGTGATTGTGGTTGGAATCGTAGGCATTGAAATCTTGCGGTCGTTGGGAAGACTAAACTTCCGATTTGTCTCGCAACGAATTCCACCAGTCGCGTTCTTTCTCCTGATTGTGTATGCGACTCTGCAGACGCCTCTCGCTACGGGACTCGGGGTCGTTGGATCTGGAATCAATGCCGCCGTCTTTCCAGAGGTCAGCGTCTTTCTGCTCTACGCGTACGCTTGCGTCATTCCTTTGTTGTTGCTTGGATTGAAAGCGCGGCAGAGGTCTGTCTTTACATCGTGGGTTGGAATATGCGGGGTCGGAATCGTCCTTTCGATCCTTCCCGGCCACGTGTTTCAAGATATTGGATACAGATGGGTTCTGCTTCTCTCGATTCCCTTTCTTATCCTCGCGTTTGAAGGATACTCAAGACTTCGAGCAATGATCTCACGCCTGCCTGTTATTTGGGCCAAGTCGCTCCAAGTGACCGTCATAGTGGGACTGGCCATTTCAGCAGGTCTGTTCGCAGTTCTTCCGGCCCAAACCGCCTCTCCATTCTATACCGCATTCGGCCAGTTTATTCCGTCCTCAATGGTTCAGAGCAGCCTGCCCTCCTCTGACTATCAGAACGTCGCAAATGCCATTGCCTGGATTAACACGCACACGCCCTCGGACAGCGCATTGATAACTCATGAAGCATTCTACGGCTGGGCGCGAGCATACATCTCACCTGGAGTGACGGTTTTGAACTGTTATCTCTTATCTCCAAACTCGGCACTTGGACAGGCGGAAATTTACACGCACGTGTTTACTGTCTGGTGGGTTCAAGGCAGCGGCTGGTTCCAAGCATCTACTCCATCTGGAGCTAGGCCGATAGCGACATTCGGCGACCTAGTCGTCTACCAGTATCGCTAAGCATTTCCGCTTTTACATTGAATAATTCGTTACCGCCGCATACACCAGCCAATACAATTAGCGTTATCAACCCTGCAATTTAGCCAATGCCAGCCTTGATCCAGAACACGGAAACGGTAAAGGCTCGAGACGAGGTCGAGGAGAGGCTTTCCCTTGACCCTCAAGCTGCCGTTCCGCGCATAGTCGAATTCATTCGAACTATATTCAGACCTTCTGGTTGCTCGGGAATTGTTGTCGGGTTGAGCGGCGGCATAGACAGCGCGCTCACCGCTACTCTTTGTGTCAAGGCAGTTGGGCCCGAGAAGGTAGTTGGCGTTTTCATGTTCGAAGAACGAATGCATGGCAGTATTGACGCGCGACACGCTCACGAGGTTGCGAATAATCTTCGTATCCGAACCGTTGACCTGACACTAGATCCTCTCACCAAGCAATTCTCGGAGACCTTCCCGGTCAGAGTCGAGGACCAAGTAGCCAAAGGCAATCTGAAGGCGAGAATGCGAATGATGAGCCTCTACTATCTAGCCAACGCGGAGAACTTACTGGTTGCCGGAACTGGCGATAGAAGCGAGGACCTCATCGGCTACTTCACGAAGTATGGTGATGGAGGAGTCGACTTTCTCCCGATCGCACATCTCTACAAGTCACAAGTAAGATTCCTTGCGAAACATGTTGGCATCTCGCCTGAGATTGTCGAGAAGCCTTCGTCGCCGAACCTCTGGGAAGGTCACAAGGCGACCGACGAAATCCCGCTGGACTATTCCATCTTGGATCGTGCGCTGGTCTGCCTCTTCGACCTGAAGATGACACCCGAAGAGGCGTCGAAACGAGTCAGAGTCAGCAAAGACAAGATCCAAGATATCCTATCGAGGTTTCGAAACTCGGCGCACAAGAGAGCATACCCGGCGATGATTGGGAGCTGGTAGCTTGAATCTTCACTCCCTACTTCGTAGCCACAAGGCCAAGATTGCAGTCTGGGGGACCGGATATATTGGACTCTCAACAATGGCGTACTACGCCAGATACGGAATAAAATGTGTCGGCTACGACATTCTTCCAGAAACCGTCCGGACCGTTAATGCTGGTAAGATTACAATGCCTGGCCTAGGCCAATGGCTAGGCTTCTCGATTGAACCGCTTGTGAAGAACGGCCTCATGTACGCAACAAGCGATGTGAAAGAGATAATCGAAGATCCCACTGTCAAGGCCCATTTCGTTTCGATTCCGACCGAACGTAACGGCAAGCCTTGGGATGGCGCGCTGCAAGACGTTTCGAAGAAGATCGCAGGAAAGATTGTCGAGAATGGTCCCGACCTTGTGATAGTCGAATCGACGCTCTCGCCAGGACAGTGCGACAAAGTACTAATCTCAACTCTAGATAGAACAGGTAGAAAGATTCCGACTGAGTTTGAAGTCGCCGTAGCCCCCCGACGCGACTGGTTCGACAACCCTGGCTTGAATGTCCATACGATTCCCCGAGTCGTTGGTGGAGTCGACGAAAAATCATTGAAGGCCGCTCAAGAAGTTCTGGGAATCATTTGCTCCAAACTCGTACCTGTCTCAGACCACCGAATCGCTGAACTCGTAAAGTCCACAGAGAACTCGTTCAGAGCCCTTAACATTGCATTTGCCAACGCACTCTCCCGCGCTTATCCGAACGTTGACACCATCGAGTTGATCAATGCAGCCGCGACCAAATGGAACTATGTTGCCCATTATCCAGGACTTGGGACGGGAGGATACTGCATACCCTTGGCCCCAGAATACTTGCTTGAAGGGTCCGCTAGCAAGGGAGAACATACGGACTTCCTATCATTGATCAATCAAGTCAACCGTTCACAGACGAGATTCATTGGCGAGTTGATCAACAAGAATCCGTCGGGAAGCACCGTAGGGATTCTCGGACTAAGCTACAAGAGAAATCTCAAGGTCCACGTCCTCTCCCCGTCGATAACTCTGGCTGAAACACTGGAGAAAGCGGGCAAGCGAGTGCGAATACAAGACCCATACTACTCGGAAGATGAGGTGAAGAAGATAGCCGGCGTAGGCTCCTTCAAGTATCCGGACGATCTCAAGGAGTTCGATTCACTAGTCGTTTCCGTACCACATCTTGAGTACACGGAGACCCCGGTTCCAG
>JAJPJY010000103.1 GCA_021323995.1 bacterium
CCAGCTTCTTCTGCACCGTAGAGCAGTGCTCCTTGGAAGAATATTGTCAAGACCAGGGATACACCACTGCGAGCTATTGACGCTAGGAAGTTGCTCAGTATACCAGCAGTGAAGGCTCTGATCTTGAAAAGCGTCAAGTCCATCAGTGGAGTCCGAGAGTGTAATTCCACATAGACGAAGCCGCCGACCATCAACAATCCCGCGCCCATCATCGCCAAGTCAATCGGCGTATACCCTGATAGCGCCCCGAGAGTCAGTCCAACTAGGAACGCCGTCAGTCCGCCAGCGAACAGGATGTTGCCAGGAATGTCAATTCTCTCGTGATGGACCGTTCCTAGCTCTCTCAGCTTCTTGTAAGCCCAGAAAGTTGCGAAAGCGCCAATTGGGAGATTGATCCAGAAGATCGACTGCCAACCCAAGGCAACTGTCAGGACTCCGCCTAGTATGAGGCCAATCACGGATCCACTGATCCCAGCGACTAGATTGACACCGATCGCCCGTCCCCGCTCATTCGCAGGAAACGCGTCCGTTAGTATTGCCGCATTGTTCGCCCAGATGAGAGCCGCGCCTACACCCTGGACGAGACGAAAGAAGACCAACATTCCGCCGTTGATTGACAGGCTGCAGAGTCCCGAGCCGATCGTGAAGATCGCGAAACCGAGATTGTAGAGCCGCACTTTGCCATACATGTCAGCTAATCGGCCGAAGGCCAAGAGCAGAACTGCGGTCATGAGAATGTAGCCCATCAGGACCCAGAGAGCCTCGAAGGCCGAAGCGCCTAAACTACGAGTTATTGTTGGAAGGGCAATGAGGACGATGTTGCCGTCCAACTGGGACATGAACGCGCCAATCGTCGTATTGGTCAGGACAGTGTACTTGTACTGCAACCCGTAGCCTCGGAAAGTTTGTGTGTTGAGCGATAGCTTCTGCTAGTAGACCCTTTCCTTCTGACTATACGCCGATGGATGCTGTGGCTATGACTTTCGCTGTGCGCCGATGTAGTAGTGTTCCTTCGCGACTTCTTGGAACACGACGATCGTCTGATCTCTGTGCGCCTTAGCTATGTTTTCCATCGCGTCGGTAATAGCACGGGCCAGATCATCTTTCTGCTGCTGGCTACGACCCGCGTACATCGTTATCTTCACAATTGGCATCGAAACATCGAAGCATGGTCTAGGAGGGGTGTTGAAGAAAGTTATCCTGTCCCTTTGAGATCGAGTTACGGATCTAGAGCTTCTGGTAAAGCCGGGAGACAGCGATTACAGCAACTGTCGCTCCGACAGCAAGGCCGAGCTGACTGCCCATGAGAGCTGCAAGAATTGCGGTAGTGCCTCCTGCTATCGAGTCTCTGAATAGCCCTCTCATTCGTGCTGAAGAATCAAAGAGGTCAGCTGCAAGTACGAGCGCTAGTGCGAGGAAGTATGCCGGTTGTTCTGATATTGCTGAGGCCAAGAGGAAGAATACTGGCCAGGCTACGAACTGGCCGAGTGGGATCAGCTGAGAGCGTAATTCTGTCAATCTATACGACAGGTCGCTCATGACGGAGCATAGGTCAGTGTAATGTATAGAAAAAGCGACCCAACTATTTCTACTGCAACCCAGTGTTATTGTTTCTACTGAGTCTCAGTCAGACACAAGAGCTTGTCAAAATCTGGAAACTACTGTTCGAGATTCCACTTGGAAGTACTGTACTTCGTGTCATACAGCTCCTTGACATTTGCTGCCTCACTCTTCGACAATTGTCCTTGCTCAAGGCGCACATTGTACACGTTCTCGATTCCTTGAACAATCGCATTTCTAACATCACGAGTCGTGATCTCTTTCTGAAGCTCATCGCGAATCGTCGTCACTCGCTTCTGAACGCTCGCCACATGCCGGTCAGCAAGTTTGACCCTGGGCACGTTCAACACCTTGCCAAGAATCGCCAAGTCGCTGGCGACTAGAATACATCCGTGATGGAAAGTTGTTCCCCATCGAATACTTCCAGCCGCTCCCGAGACTTTCTTGCCGTCTACCTGAATGTCATTGATGGGTTGAAACTCAGCGTTCACTCCCAGACTCTTCAGGCCGGCGATCGTGCCTTCTGAAAGCCTCTGAAAAACAAGCTGAAGATCATTCCCGGGCACGAGTGGATGGCCCCTCTTTAGCGAGATGGCATAATTGAGGTTGCCAGCGTCGTGGTAGACAGCGCCTCCGCCTGTAAATCGTCGGACGATTTCAGTCCCGGATGCCTTGCACGCGTCGAAGTTGACTTCGAGGTCCGCGGATTGGAAACAGCCCAGGACTATCGTGTTCGAGTTATGCCAGAAACGGACAGTGTTGGGAGCAGCGCCCTCTCCTACCGCTCTGGGAATGGCTTCTTCTACGCTCATGTTCCTGAACGGATCTTCTCGATACTCGAGGTCGATCAGTCTCCATGTCTCTACCATTATTGATCACTGACTCTTTGTTGAAAGTATTGCCTTGACAAAATCGTCGGGAGATATGCCCAGTCCCTGGGCGTTTGTGCCGTGGAAGAAACGGTCTACCAAGAGTTTCAGTTCTTTCTCGTCGAGCCGGGTGTCTTCAAGCATCTTCTCGAGCTTCGGCAGGCTATCCTCGGGAATTAGAAAAAAGTCTCCGGAGATTTTCACGTTTTCGATTCGTCCGTTTTTTTCTGTCAGTCGTACTCGGAGCATTTTGCCTCCTGGAGCCTTGTAATCCGCTGAGAGAATCGACGAAGAGATCAATGAACTATTGGGAAGGGAATGAAAAGGGAGTTTTAAACTCGCCTTGAATTAGTTCTGCAGCTTATCGCTCGGCTTTGCTGAACCGTTTCATTTGTCGATTGATTATCTGAAGTCCTGTTGTTTTGTTCGGTCCTAGAAGTTGTTTCAATGGTTCTTTGCCATTCACTGATGCTGATGGAAGGCGAGCGATTATTGTTCGCATTTGTGTGAAGAACCTGTTGTAGTATTGTAGTTTCGGTTTTTTCCGGTCTGATAGTTGCCAGTAGAATCTTGAACAGATCGTTTCTCTATCTCCACCATCGCCATTGTCGACCACTGTTTGTGCTTCGAATGCGAAGTCTCTGTTCTTCTTCCTCAAATCGAAGTAGAGTGTGAAGGCCACATTCGATGGTGGCGAGAAGGCTAGATAGCCGCTTTCGTGGCGGTTGATCTTCCAGCGTGGATTGGTCTTATGGCCCCCGCTGCACGAGGAGAATGTTCTGTAGCCTTTCTGGTTTAGGAGCGAGACGATCTCTCTGATCGCCGGGTCTATCCGGCCAAAGTCGCTTTCTGTCTCTAGGACTTTCCAGTTGGATCTCTCAAGCTCTCCCAGTCTTCTGGAGTGAGCGCGAGGCAGAAACTCGCCGTTCATTTTTGCTCTTTTAGAACCGGGACCCAGCGGAAAGTGGAGTCGTCAAAGACAAAATTCTTGCCTGAGCCAGAGCCTCGAAACTCGTGCCATCTATCACCCTTCTTGTCAAACACCGCTTCAATCCTCTCCAACGGCTCTTGCACAGCCTCGGGGCGTAGCATCTGTCCCACAATTGGCGTCAGATGCCCGATCTGGTCGAGTGCCGAGGCCACTTCATGCTCGTTGAGAACGCCTGATTTGAACACAAGCTCATTCGCTGGCACTACGAACTTGAACGTGAATGCCGCACCAGCTCGGCCACGACGATGTGATACTTGCTTGAACAGTTCTTTCAAGTCCCGCCAGTTCTCCTGCAAAACCTCGGTGAATAATGTCTTAGCATAGGGATAGTGAAAGATCACGTTGACCCGCGTCGACAGATCCTCGTCATGAATTTCCGCGTAAGAAGGATGCTTGATGTCAAAGCTCTTCCGAAGGATCCTGTAGAGAGACTCGTCCTCGAATGGTGAGAGTTCACCCTCGACCAACACCTCGGCTAGAGGCTTCTGTCCAGTGGTGAGGGACTGCCCTGGAATCAAGCTATGGATTAATCAGGTCACGGTCTGAGATAAGCGCATGGCCCTGCCTCTCAAAGGACTACGAGTAGTGGACCTGACAAAGGACTTCGCCGGACCCTTCTGCACCATGATCCTCTCCGACCTAGGTGCCGAAGTGGTCAAGATAGAGAAGCCTGGGACCGGAGACGAGACGAGGGCTTGGGGACCACCGTTTGTCGATGGTCAAAGCTCCTATTTTCTCAGTCTCAATCGTGGAAAGAAAAGCGTCGCTTTAGATCTGAAGACCGCTGAGGCTCAAAAGATAGTCCGGCAGCTAGTCTTGGATTCTGATATTCTGGTCGAAAGTTTTCGTCCTGGCACCCTGGCTCATTACATGCTTGACTATCCGAGTCTGCGGCGAGTCAACAAGGCCCTAGTCTACTGCTCAATCTCAGGATTCGGACAGACCGGACCGTACAGGAATCGGCCGGGATATGATATCACAGCCTTCGCCATGAGCGGCATCATGAGCACAACCGGCGAAGAAGGTAGACCCCCGATCAGGGTCAGCATCCCGGTCGCCGATATTGCAGCAGGACAATACGCATCAACCGCAATACTCGCCTGCCTCTCGCGCCGTCTCGTTACGGGACGAGGAGAGTACATCGACATTGCACTTTACGACTCGATCGTCTCATGGCTCACATACCTTGCAACATACTTTTTCGCGACGGGGAAACAACCCTCGAGAATGGGCTCGGCTCACCCAAGCATCGTTCCATACCAGACCTTCAATTGCAGAGACAAGTCG
>JAJPJY010000107.1 GCA_021323995.1 bacterium
AACATGGTCATTCGACGAATAGGCATCTCCATCCTCAACGTCCGAGGAACCAACATGTTCGATGTTAACGTGAAACCGATCAAAGAACACCTCCAACTCTTCGGCTCACGAGCCTACGAACTTGCCGTAGACGAGAGAAACTTTGTCCTAAGATACGCAGCCTGTTTCCAACAATTCTCAATGGTGAAAGACTGGACCCTCAGCTACAGAAACCTCCCCTTCGGAACCTTCGAAGTAGCAGACAGCTACCGAATGGAACAGAGTGGCGAATTACTGCTCTCCTTCCGACTCCGCAAGTTCCTCATGCCCGACCTCCACATCTACCTGACAGACCTAGCGGAATCCATCGATGTTGGCAAGAGAGTCCATGAGAAGATCTACGAGGAGATCCGAAAGATCCATCGCGAGTACGTGTCCATCTACAATACAACGCGAACCTTCTTCAAAGAACACAAGGACCTATTCCTCGACCTAGTCAAAGTCGAGAAGAAACCGATCCTGCTTAACTTCGTACCAGACGACATCTACTACTGGGTCCTGAACGTCGAGTACAATATCATCGACGATCTCGACAGGCCCAGAGAAATCGGAACATTTCAGATAGACATTGGAAACGCGAAGCGATTCGACATTCACTACGCAAACGAGAAGGGAGAGCGAGTCTATCCTGTCATAATCCACACCGCTGTGATAGGCGGCCTAGAAAGATACCTTTTCGCACTATTGGACACCGCAGTCAGGATGGAGAAACAAGGCAAGAAACCTATGCTACCGGTATGGGTATCTCCGGTACATGCGCGTATCGTCCCGATCTCAAGACAAATTCTAGGCGAAGCAACTAAACTGCTGGAAACATTGGAGAAAGAACGTTTACGGGTTGACCTTGACGACCGGGACGACACTCTTCAGAGCAGGATAAGGGACGCCGAGTTAAGCTGGGTCCCATACATAATCGTACTCGGGGAGAAAGAGATCAAGACAGGATTTCTCTCCGTGAGATCACGCGAACAGGGAAAAGAGTTCAAGGCTTCCGTTGAGGACCTGGTATCACGGATCAAGTCCGAGATACAGAGCTACCCGTCGAGACCGCTCACTTACCCCACTCTACTTTCGAAACGACCTGGCTACAAGAGAAACTAGTTCCCCAAAACGGACGCGGTCGATCGGTCAACTGACGGATTAACAGACGCTCAGAGTAATTTATATAGAGATTCGAAAAGCCCTCAAACTCAAGGTAGAACCGTAAGTGAACAAGGACCAGTCGTACGGCGGGCTAATACTCGTCGTATCAGTAGTCGTTTTGATACTCTATCTATTCTCGCTGACCTCGCCTTATGCAGCAGCAGTGGTATTCACTGTCGTCAGTATCGCCGTTGTCGGGATTCTTGGAATCACGGGATGGATCGGGTGGACCATGCTCACTACTCCACCTCCGGCGCCTCTCGAGGCGGAAATGGGAAGCTCCAGCAGCCCAGCCACTCCAACATCAGGGTCTACTTCGACAGCCGCCAAGACCGACGAGAAGCATTAGACGCCACGTCTCGGCAATCGTAACTGGTTCGCTAATTTCTCGGTTACATCAGCCCTAAGGCGGGCTGGCAAGTCTCATCCCTCATCTTCGGTGCTAATGAGATGAGCGAGGTCAGCATAGAGAAAGTCGTTTCAGATATCAACGGATTCCGCCAAAGACTCGCCATGTTACGCGAGGAATTGAACCGGTCAAATCGAGCCATGGCAGACAAAATGTCGCAATTGGGAGAAACTCTTACTCAGAGAGTAAGAGACCTTAGGGACCAGGTGACAAATGCCCCACAGAACCTGCTCGCCCTAGAGAGCAGATTCATGACAGGCGACATTCCCGAACAAGAGTACAAAGCAACGCGGGAAGAATATCGAAACCAGCTAACCAAGAACTTGCGAAGCATCGACGAGATCAGAAGCCTCCTGCTGATAATGAGCCAGTTAGAGGCGCGCCCCTCATCCCCAAGTTCTGCGCCACAAAGCGGAATCAGTGGAATGGGAAGACCAGTATCAGTAGACCAGTAGATGGTTCCTACCTTAGGCAATATCAGCGGCTAGTCCCTATCGATTGGGAAGGCCAACTTCCACCGTAGTTTTCCTAGAACGATGCGGAGCCCGTGAGCTCGCTTGCAGGAAGCAAGGATCTCTCCAAGAGAACGGTTTACAGTCGCCGAGTCATGCCAATGAGCGCGAGCATGGCTTTGCAAGCCGGAAGTATTCGAGCGGTTGCCATAGCTACTTTTTTACCTAGAGAAGTTCCTTACCATATTCTGTAGACTTCGTAAAAGCTTAAATCCCCCTGCTCCGACGAATGCAACCTATGAAATCTACCGAATTAGGTGAATATAGTAGCAAAAGAGTCGCCAAGCTCAGGGGCAGTCGATTCCCGTATTTACCTAACAAAGGTAGGTTTGTGAGGTAAGCAGCACATGGCAAGCACTCGAAGGGCCTTACCAGCCAAGGAATTACAATCCAATTCTATGGAAGATGCTGAGTCGTTCGGAGAACCCTTGGACCGACATCGACTGGTCATTGTCTGCGTCAAGGGTAACGTGAGCGTCCGGGAAACACTTCGAAATATCATTCAAAACACTCTCGGACCACAAGAAACGCCACCACTCCTCGTTCTAGGTCCGACTGCTCCCGAGGATGTTTCCAGCGACCAGTCGCATAAGATCGGATGGGTTACGTTCGTAGACGGAACGTCGCTCGCTCATCCTATGCCTCAAGTGGAAATTATTTCGCCGGACAATCTATTGGAATTGAATCTTTTCATAGAAAAGTCAGCCCAGGGCGAGAACCACGCCATCGTCGGTGACTTTCTCGATAACGTGATCCGCAGTGTTGGTTCGCCCGCGAGCTTCTACACGTTCTTCTGTCAGCTCGCCTCTCGAGTCAAGCTAAAGAAAAGAACGGCAATACTCATTATCAAAGAGGATATCCACGACCGCGCAATGGTTGAAACGGTCAAGAGATTCGCGGATGTTGTTCTAGAATTCAGGGACCAGGATGATGAGGCAGGATTGAAAGTGGAGATGCGGACCTTGAATTTTGCCGACAATGTCTACACAGCCTGGCGACCCTTCAGCGACTGGCTCCGCCCCGTCGCCGTGAGCGCTTAACCCTTAAACCCGAACAGACCAGGCGGCGGCATCGAGTGTGTCGCCCTGAGAATTATACACTACAAACAGCTCCAGTCCACTAATACGACGCTATACGATCTCGGCGAGAAAGGATCGCCGGAATGGACTGTTGTTGTCGCCGATCGCCAGACCAAGGGTAAGGGAAGAAGTGGGAATAGATGGGAATCGCCTAAAGGCGGCCTCTGGTTCTCAGTGCTTCTCAGACCCAACGTCGTTGCCTCTAAACTGCCGCTGCTAAAATTTCTGACCGCGAACGCGACGAGACAAGCACTAGAAGACGAGACAGGGTTACCTGTCAAACTGAAATGGCCCAACGACATATTCCTGAACGGACACAAGCTTGGCGGAATCCTCATCGAATCCAAGAGTCAGGGCGACAGGATCTCATTCGTTGTCGTTGGAATCGGGTTGAACATCAACTTGAGCCAGGACAGTATTCCTTCGAATGCAACATCAATTCTCGCTCAGACCGGCAACCGATCCGATGAAAATCAGATCCTGAACGCGATCATTGATCAATCCAAGTTGCGATATGAGGATTTGAACAAGTCGATGCCCGCCAGAATACTGGAAGATTGGTGGCTGAACTGCGTTCATCGACTGGGACGAGTCCAGGTCACCAACGATGGAAGGACTATTTCAGGAGTCACAACAGCAGTAAGCGGAGATGGGAGCCTTCTGATTAGAACTGATGAAGATAGAATTGAACGAGTGACCGAGGGCTCACTCACTCTTCTCAAAGACTAGAACCGTTCCCTGCTTTTATACAAGGAATGGGCTCGCACTCCTCGAACCAATGAGCATGACTCAGCGGCTCGATGAGCTGAAGAAGAAAGGAGAACAAGCGAAGCTCGGCGGCGGACCCGAGAAGATAGACTCTCAACATTCTCGAGGAAAAATGACCGCGCGAGAAAGAATCGACGCCCTCGTTGACCCCGGAAGCTTCGTAGAGATCGACCGCTTTGTAGTCCATCAGACCACAGACTTCGGAATGGCCGAAAAGAAGATCCTGGGGGATGGAGTTGTCACTGGTCATGGAAGGATCGACGGGCGGCTCGTCTACCTATTTTCCCATGATTTCACGACTTTCGGCGGCTCACTCGGAGAAATGTTCGCGCGAAAAGTCACGAAAATAATGGACATGGCCCTGAAAGTTGGTGTACCAGTAATCGGACTAAACGACTCGGGAGGCGCCAGGATACAGGAGGGAGTTGTCAGCCTCGGAGGCTACGCTGAGATATTCTTCCGAAACGTTCTCGCATCAGGCGTGATTCCTCAGATCTCCGCAATAATGGGTCCATGCGCCGGCGGGGCTGTATATTCTCCGGCGATGACGGACTTCACGTTCATGGTCGACAAGACTAGCTACATGTTCATCACGGGACCCGACGTGATAAAAGCAGTCCTCAATCAGACTGTCAGTTTCGAGGAACTAGGAGGTGCCAAGATCCACAATACGACAAGCGGCGTTGCTCATTTCTTCGCCAGGGACGAGAGAGATTGTCTTCAGCAGATGCGAAAACTCCTGAGCTACATTCCCTCAAATAACCGGGAAGACCCGCCAGAGGCTCCAGCAAGACCACCAGCGAGAAAGAAGGAAGAACTCAACACTATCCTCCCTGATGGCTACAACAAACCCTACGACATGAAGGACATCATTACAAGAATCGTCGATGGTGGCGAACTGTTGGAGGTTCAACCCCTCTGGGCCGCCAACATGATCACGGCCTTCGCAAGGATAAACGGGCATTCTATAGGAATAGTGGCGAACCAGCCCAAATCGAACGCGGGAGTAATCGACATCAACTCCTCGGTCAAAGGCGCCCGTTTTGTCCGATTCTGCGACGCATTCAACATCCCCATCCTGACTCTTGTAGATGTCCCAGGATTTCTTCCTGGAGTCGACCAGGAACATGAAGGCATAATTCGACATGGTTCCAAACTTCTCTACGCCTACTGCGAGGCGACAGTACCTAAGCTCACGATCATCATCCGAAAAGCCTACGGCGGAGCATACGACGTTTTGGGTAGCAAGCACATCCGAGCAGACCTAAATCTTGCATGGCCTTCCGCGGAGATTGCTGTCATGGGTCCTGAAGGAGCAACCAACATCATCTTCCGTGACGAACTAGCGAATGCACGCAACCCAGAGGCTAAGGCGAAGGAACTCGTAGACTCGTACCGAGAGAAATTCGCCAACCCGTACATCGCAGCAGAACGAGGCTACATCGACGACGTAATAGAACCCAGCAAGACAAGAGATGTCCTGGTCAACTACCTGGAGGTTCTCAAGACTAAGAGAGAAGCACGCCCTCCCAGGAAACACGGAAACATTCCCCTATAGACGGCCCGGTCAATGTTCAGGAAAATCCTGATCGCTAACCGCGGAGAGATAGCCCTAAGGATAATCAGGACATGCAAAAGACTCAAAGTAAGAACCGTTGCTGTTTACTCTGAACCAGACCTAGAATCCAGACATGTTACTGGCGCAGACGAAGCTTACAGGATTGGGTATGGGCCGCCGTCTGACAGCTACCTCAACATTGCAACGATCGTAAAGACAGCCAAGAAATCAAGCGTGGAAGCTGTCCATCCTGGATACGGGTTTCTCGCAGAGAATGCGGACTTCGCAAGGGCTTGTGAAGACGCCGGTCTCGTTTTCATTGGTCCGAGCAGCAAAGTCTTAGGCAATGCAGCCAACAAGTTCGAATCTAAAAGGTTCGCGAAGGCCGCGGGGGTCCCGGTCGTCCCGGGCGCCAACACAGAAGTTCAATCAGCCAGGGAAGCTGAAGCCGAGGCCAGAAAGATCGGATTTCCCGTTCTGCTGAAAGCCGCCTTTGGGGGAGGCGGGAGAGGGATGCGAATTGCCAAAACCGTGAAGGAGCTCGAACAGGGGTTCGAGACGGCTCGCTCTGAAGCGAACACTGGCTTTGGACATCCGGAACTGTACGTGGAGAAATATCTCCAAGAACCGCGGCACATCGAAGTTCAGATCCTAGCAGGACCTAGAGGGAGAGCTGTTCATCTTGGCGAACGAGAATGCTCTCTCCAGCGCAGATATCAGAAAATCCTCGAAGAAACCCCTTCCCCAGCCCTTGACCCGAAGAAGCGAAGACAACTCATCTCTCTCGCTCTTCGAGTAATCAAAGCTACCCATTACGAGAACGCTGGCACTGTTGAGTTCGTGATGTCCAAAGCAGGAGAATTCTATTATCTTGAGACAAACAAGCGAATCCAAGTAGAGCACCTAGTCAGCGAAATGGTAACCGGCGTAGACATTGTCGAAAAACAACTCATGATGGCGAGCGAGCATCGACTCGACCTATCACAAGACGAAATCGAGTGTATTGGAGCCGCAATGAATTGCAGAATAAACGCTGAAGACCCCGCCCACGGTTTCATACCTTCTTCCGGCAGAGTGGAGAAATTTGTTTCCCCAGGAGGACCAGGCGTCAGGGTCGACACAGCACTATATGACGGAGCCCTTGTGCCAGAATACTACGATTCACTCATTGCCAAGATAGCAGTTCAGGGCCTCGATAGAACGGAGGCCATCGGGCGGATGAGGGTAGCGCTTAGCGAAACGACTGTGGAAGGGGTGAAGACGACTATCCCAGTTCATCAAGCGATTCTAGAGGATAGAAAATTCCTTCAAGGAAATTATCATGCCCAGTTTATGGACAAGATGCTCTCCGGATGGAAGCCTCAACAGAAAACAACGCCAGAGGAAATCGCAGCAATTTTCCTAACCATGAAGCGAACAACAGACTCAGCCCCAACTCTGAATGCTCAGAAAACTGAACCACGAAGCCGTTGGCGGTCTAGTATTGAAGAACCGCAATTGGGCAAACAAGCCTTGTTTCTAGAAGGGCTCTGATGCCAGTCCTGATCGTTGAAGGCAAGAGGTATCGAGTAGGTGACTTGGCCGGCGAAGAACCGTTCTTGAATATCCCGGTCGATGAGCAGAATGTGGGTCTTGAGGTATTGCGTCAGTCTTCCGGACAACCAACAACTGTTTTCGTGCGAGCGGGAAGCAGAGTAATCAGTGTTTCAGTCCAGCGACACGATGATCAGCACGTCTATCTCGTGGAAGTAAACGGAAAGCCGCTGACAGTCACCTTTGACGAAGATTCATGGTCCGCGGGAAGCGGCGAAACAACTGTAACCGACGGACCTGCTCTTGTGAACTCGCCAATGGCTGGCAAAATAGCCGCTATCAAAACGGCTGTGGATTTGAAGGTCGAGGAGGGGCAGTCGTTAATGATATTGGAAGCAATGAAAATGCAGAATGAGATTGCCTCGACCAAGACCGGTGTGGTCAAGGAGCTTTACGTCAAACAAGGGGACCTTGTCAAAGCTGGCGACAGGTTGTGCCTCATAGGCTGACGGTAGACCTGGATGAAAGGCTCTCCTAGACCGATTCTCATTGCTTATGGATAACAGGGAGGATTTCTATGTAGAAATCTAGCGACTCAGGATTCGCGAGAGCGTCTCTATTGGTCACGGGTCTATTATTCACAATATTCGCGACCGCTGTCTCGACCTTTTTCATGTTGAGAGTGTAGGGAATGTCTGGAACCTCAACAATCAGCGCGGGAACATGCTTCGGAGAAGCCTCTGCACGCAATACTCTTTTGATCTTCTCTTTTAGATCTTCTGATAATCGGTGCCCCGCGGCCATTTTGATAAACAAGATAATTCTCTGGTCTTCTCCCAGAATCTGCCCAACCGCAAGACTGTCAGCAATCTCAGGCATCTTCTCAACAACATTATAGATTTCAGAGGTTCCGACCCTCACGCCTGAGACTTTGATCACGGCGTCGGACCTGCCGTAGAAGGTAAGTCCACCAGTCTTGCTGTGAGCTATGACATAGTCTCCGTGTCGCCAGACGTTCTTTCCTTTCGGCTTGTAGTATTCGAAGTAGGCATCTCGATATCTCTGGTCTCCAGGATCGTTCCAGAAGTACAGTGGCATTGAAGGAGCTGGGGCCTCACAGACAAGCTCTCCCATAGCATCGACAACTGGCTCAGCATTTTCATCGTAAACGTTGATCTTCATCCCAAGTCCCGGTGCCTGAAGCTCACCGGCGTAGACCGGAAGAGTTGGGACGCCACCCGCAAAGCACCCATTGATGTCAGTGCCTCCCGAGATAGAATTCAGGTGCAGATCGTGTTTGACTTCTCTGTAGACCCAGTCGAACCCCTCTGCTGAAAGAGGTGAGCCCGTTTGGGAAATCTCACGAAGAGATGAAAGATCGTATGAACTGCCGGGCTTCGAACCGATGCTCCTAAGATAATTGATGTAGCTAGCGCTGCAACCGAAGATCGATACCTTCTCTTCCTGAACCAGACGCCACATAGCACCCCAGTCCCGGTAGAGAGGATTTCCATCATGCAGGACAATTTTGGCCCCGGAGGCGAGGCAGCTCATCAGCCAGTTCCACATCATCCAGCTAGGCGAGGCGATGTAACTGATACAGTCGGCCTTTTTCACATCCGCGTGCAGCATCGTTTCCTTCAGCTGGTTAACGAGGATTCCTGCGGCCCCTTGGACCATGCACTTCGGCTTGCCAGTCGTGCCTGATGTGAACATGATGTAGACGGGCTGGTCGGGTGGCAACTGCTCGAATCGTGCTTCGCTCCCTTCCGAGGACTTGATGAGGTCGTCAAACGCAACCAAGCTCGAAGGATCCGAACCTTTGAGCTCAGATCCAATGTGAGATGTCAGAACGACATTCTTGAGCGAAGGAACTCCATCGATAACTTTCCCGACATTGGGTAGAATGTCGAACTTCTTGCCCTTGTAGATGTACCCATCTGCGGCGAACAGGACTTTCGGTTCGATCTGTCCGAGACGATCCAAAACGGCTCCGGAACCGAGTTCTGCCCCGCAACAAGCCCAAACCGCTCCAACGCTCGTTGCCGCAAGCATCGCGATAGCCGTTTCCTGAATGTTCGGCATGTAACCGGCTACGCGATCCCCTGGAAGGACCCCAATTTTCCGCAGGGCATTTGCTAGCCTTCCTACCATTCGGTAAAGATCAGAGTAGGTTGTCTGAGAAATGGGACCTTCTTCTGATCTTGAGACCAAAGCAATGCTGTCGTCCCTGTGCCTGAGAAGATTCTCGGCAAAATTCAATCGGGCCCCTAGAAACCACTTGGCCCCGGGAAACTTTGCGATGTCATCAATGACCTTATCAAAACGGCGGGAAGCTACTATCCCGGTGTGATCCCAGACTGCTGACCAGAAGTCTGCGACCTTGTCGACAGACCATCTGTGCAGGTCAGAATAGGATTTGACCTTCAGCCCATACTTCTGATTGACAAACGAAGTGAATTTTGTGAGATTCGCCTCTCGGACCCTGTCTTCAGATGGAGTCCAGAGCGGTCTGGGTTGGACCATGTTTCTCCCCTGATACTAGCTAGGTGAGCCAAATAGTCCTTGATAACTTGTCGGCGAAACCGTCTTCCAAGGCGGTCGAAACTGCCATAGCTTATAGCCCATCAGGAATATCGTCGAGAGGATTGCGAAGTTGACAGTCGTCGATGTAAAACTGCTCAGTGACGGCTACTTTACGTTAGACAAGAGTTTTCTCGTTTTCGGAAAATACCAGGGAATGAAGTACAAGGCCGCGCTAAAACCTCTCCTCATTCGGACCGAGAAAGAGACAATTCTAGTCGATACCGGAGTCGGAAATCTTCCACAGAAATACGAAAAGTTCCACGATGTTAGCAGGACAAAAGAGGAAGAGCTCGGCTATTCGTTACGAAAGGCTGGGCTCCAGCCACAGGATGTGACTATTGTAATCAATACTCACCTGCACTTTGATCACTGCGGCAACAACAAAATGTTCCCGAACAGCAAGTTCCTAATCCAGACAGACGAAATTCGATATGCCTACTTTCCGGATCGTTTCATGAGAGTGAGCTACCTTCGAGATTTCTTTGACGTTGAAGCGGACTACCTGCCGGTCAGAGGAAAATATGAGATAGAGGATGGGGTCGAGGTTCTACCGACTCCGGGCCATACGATAGGGCATCAGTCTGTGGTCGTCAAGTGGAAGGGCAGGCGTGTTGTCTATGCTGGAGATGCGGCGCCTCTTCCTGAAAATATTGAGAAGAGAAACATAACCGGCATGATCTATAACAGCGCCGACGGTTTAGAGTCTATAGACAGGTTACGCCGAATTACCGACGCGTTTTACATCTACAGCCATGATAACGAACAACTATCAATGAAATTGTGATGTTGGTCACGACCATCCTTTCCGAACAGCGGTCGAGTAAGCAATCCAATATCTGTCTCGAGAAGCTTTCGCGCGCTTGATTGAATTGTTGTGAGTCACGATTCTCATTCCACGAAATCGATTCGAGAATCGTCCAATTACGCTTGAGATGTTCTCCCTTTCGGACAAGCGTTTGAGAATTGTCTCTGTGGTAGATGGCCTTGCCGCAATTAGCAGACTTCCTTCACTTAGAGACCAGAGAGGGTCCAATCTGAAGAGTTTGCAGACCGCTTGAGTTTCCTCGCTGACTCTGATGGAATTGATGTCGATTGTCACTCCCACTTTCGAGGCGGCAGCGAGCTCTGCGCAGGCCGAGAGAATACCGCCCTCTGTTGCATCGTGCATCGCTGTAACTCCATTGTCGTGTCTTCCGACTGACACGGCTGTGAGGGAGTCCTTTACTGTGGTTACCATCCTCAAGTACTTCCACGCAGCGGCGAAAGCGGCCGGGCCGAGGGTCTTTCTCACCATTTTTGGAAACGATCTAGTGAGTACCGCGGTAGTTTCGATTGCTGCTCCCTTAGTAAGTATCAGATCATCATTAGGCCGAACCATGCTAGATGTCAGGTAGTTTTGTCGAAGGCCGATCGACAATAGAGTTCCCCCTCCGATGATTGTATCGCCTTCTCCAAGGTATCGACCAGTATGCCCACCGACAATGGAGATGCCCAATTTCTTACACTCAGAATGGAACGCTATCCAGTATCTTGCAAATACTCGGTCCGCCATCGCCATTGGCAGATTAAAATCGAATATTCCGTATTGGGGAAGGAAACCGCTGGTTGTGATGTCTGAAGCTAAAAGATGTATGGATAAAAATGCGGAATCCGCGGGGCCTATAGACGGGATGTAGGATAGAGGGTCACTTGTAGTGACTAGCAATCTACTTTTGTCAACTCGGATTGCAGAAGTGTCTCCACCCATCTTGGGGCCATTTATGACACTAGAACGGGGAGTGCCCAACTTGGGAAAGATTATCCGTTCAAAAAACTGTGAGGAAAGCTTCCCTAGACGGTTCTTGATTGCCATCACGACCGAGAATGTTCGACTATCTTAGGAAGTCAGTCTTGAATGCTTTTCTCGCCGCGACGATTAGTGCAACCCCAACTGGTATCCAAGCGAGGTCGATGAGAGTTCCGAAGTCAAATGTTGCCCAAGCGAAACCTGCCGTAAGCCCTTGAGCGTTGGTCGCGTAGGAGAACAGGGCATAGGAATAGAATAGCGCGTCTGGAATGTAGAACGCGAAGGTCTCGTAGATGGTAGCTAGGGCCATGCCTACGCTCAACCATCTGATTGACCGATTTCGGAAGTAATAGATGATCAGGGCCTCAGGGGCACGAGCCCAGATAATACCTGGAACATAGATAGGATTTCCTACGGAAGGATTCGTGACAAACACGTTTATGGCCTCTCCGAGTGCGGACCCTATCGCTGTAGACCAGAAACTGACTCTCCTAGGGTAAAGGACGCTGATCGCGAAATAGAATGCGGGCGCTGCCGTGATCTCATAGAGCGGCGGAGGAACTGGTATGGCCAAAAAAGATGTTGAGAGAATGGCAGTCCCGAATGCGATGAGTCCTGAGAAGACGGCGATCTGGGCAAGGAATTGCGTCGCCATAATGCCCCGCAACTTTTCGCTATTTGAGCGGCGAAGCGTCCCACTTTGAGATGGATTTTGGTCCGTTTTGTCCAATTCCCATATCCTAACAGGGACAAGGTAAACCGCTGAGAAAATGAGGCTCGTCTCGTCCCTCCGCCGGCATTACCCGGATCAGGTTCAAAGGGTCGATGGCGACGAAGCCATCCTCTCAGCCGGGTCTCCCCAGCTCCCCGTTACGAATCGAAGGCTCTCGACGATTATTTAAGCGCTGGTGCGGGTAGAATGGTTTCTACTCTGTTTCTTTGAAGAAATAGCGGGGCCACTGGGGCCATCCTGATTCTTGAGGCTTCGGGCTGAAATCAACCTCTAGTTGCATTCCGATCTTGAGAGATTCGAGACGGGATGTTCGGATAATGCTTGGGACTTTCACTCCTTCTGACATTTCGACAATTCCTAC
>JAJPJY010000056.1 GCA_021323995.1 bacterium
ACGAGAGCAGTGAGCCCGACAACAAGGGAATAGGCGGCGAAAGGGATCCAGCTTGCGTTCGTGATTAGGGAGTAGATTTCCCCGAAAACAATCAGGGTAATTGGTACGGCGGCTCCGCACATCTCAGGCACTTTGGGTCGGGAGAGCTTGTGGACATCGATCCCAACAATGCCGTGAGCAGAATTCCAGTACATGAAAAAGCGAGTAAGCGCCAACGAGATTGGAAAGGATCCCAAGGCGACTAGGATAGCTACCGTGTCCCAGTCGAGGGAGGCCATGCTCCGAAACCGAAACCAACCGGCTATAAATGAACGATGTCCTTGAAGCAAGGATTATCAGTAATCGAAGGCCTCGAGGTCCGGCCACTCATGGCTTCTGATGGTCATCCATTCATTCCGAATGCGAGTGGAGAGGTTCGTCAAAAAATACTCGGATCGCTAGGCATAGATAGTGTGGAACAGCTCTACTCGGATATTCCGAAAGGAGTGCGGCTAAATCGGCCACTAAAGTTGGCCGGATTCTATCCTGAACAAGAGGTCCGTTCAAGAATAGAACAGCTCTTACAACAGAACAAGTCAGCGGCAGAATACACCACTCTCCTCGGCGCTGGAATCTACAACCACTACATACCTGCAGCCGTAAAGACGATAATGGCCCGGACTGAGTTTCAGACCTCCTACACTCCTTATCAGGCAGAAATCTCGCAAGGCCTCCTTCAAGCTCTTTTCGAGTTCGAATCTATGATTCGTGATCTGACAGCAGTAGACGCCGTAAACTCGTCGCTATACGATGGTTCGACCGCCCTTGGAGAAGCAGCTAGAATGGCTGTACGGGTAACAGGAAAGTACAAGATTCTGGTTCCGAGGGACCTCCACCCAGACAAGCTTTCAGTTCTTCGAAATTACACCGAGCCGGTAGGCATCAAGATCGAGACATACGGGTACGATGACCAAACCGGACACCTCAATATCGACGATCTGAAGTTGAAGCTCAGCGTTGAGACTGCGGCCGTTCTTTGTGAAGTTCCCTCCTTCTTCGGGATCCTCGATCCAAACGCGACTGATGTCCCCTCACTCTGCCACGAAAAGGGAGCTCTATCAATCATCGGATTCGATCCCATCTCGCTCGGTGGACTCAAGGCGCCAGGAGACTACGGCGCGGACATTGTCGTAGCAGAAGGACAGTCGATTTCTTCAGAGATGAACTTCGGAGGCCCCGGACTTGGAATCATCGGATGTAGAGGAGACGATCTCCTCCGACAAATGCCGGGACGTCTAATTGGAATGACGACAACCACTGACGGAAAAGACCGGGCGTTCAGCATGGTCCTTCAGACGAGAGAACAGCACATTCGTCGCGAAAAAGCAACTTCAAACATTTGCACGAACGAAGCTCTACTGGGCATCGGAGCCGCTGCTTATCTCGCACTCCTTGGACCCAGGGGATTGTCACAGCTCTTCGAGACAATCATGATCAGGACAAACTACGCAATCAGACGCCTTGAAGATCTCCCGAGCACACTCATCCCAAGATTCACCGGCGCGCACTACCAAGAATTCGTGATGACGTTCCAGGACTCCAGGAAATCGGTGGAGAAGGTTAACCGCGACTTCTTGTCGGCAGGCATACACTGTGGAAAGAGTCTCGTTAAGGACTTTCCAGAACTGGGCCAGAGTGCTCTCGTATGCGTTACGGAGATGAACAGCGCCGAGGCATTGGACAAGTTTGCCGTAACCGCGGAGAAGATTCTGGGAGCGTAGACAGAATGTATCGCCAAGCAAGTTGGAACGAGCCTCTGCTCATTGAGAAATCAGAGGCCGGCAAGGTCGGTCATCTTCCCGTGAGAGCTAGCGATCAAGAAAGAAAGGTAGTAGGAAATATCTCGAGCGTGATACCGGACATTCTTCGACGCCATGGCGCACCACCGCTGCCGGAACTTTCTGAGCCAGAAGTCGTTCGCCACTTCACTCGACTCTCTCAAGAGAACTTCTCCCCAGATCTAGGCATCTACCCGCTTGGGTCTTGCACGATGAAGTACAATCCAAAATCGTCCGAACTCGCCGTCCAGACCCACAAGCTCGAAAAGATCCATCCTGAACAGGACGAGTCGACGGTTCAAGGAATACTCGCCCTGATGCATGACCTCGAGAGGATGCTTGCTGAGATTACGGGAATGAGTCGGATAACGCTTCAGCCTGCCGCTGGTGCTCATGGAGAGTATCTGGGGTGCCTCATCATCCGCGCCTATCATCGGTCGAGGGGAGAACTCGATCAGAGGACGGAGATGATTGTTCCGGACTCTGCCCATGGCACGAATCCCGCTAGCGCTGCCATGGCAGGTTTCAAGGTGGTCGTTGTCCCGTCAAACAGCGACGGAATAGTTGATCTCGGCGAATTGCAAAAGGTGGTCGGTGTTCACACTGCCGGGTTAATGATCACGAATCCGAACACACTAGGAATCTTCGAGAAGCAAATTGTTGAGATTGCAGAGATCGTTCATCGCGCCGGCGGATTACTATATTATGATGGGGCCAACTTCAACCCGTTGCTCGGAAAAGTTCGGCCGGGGGACATGGGATTCGACATTCTTCATCTCAACCTTCACAAGACCTTTGCGACACCGCACGGAGGCGGCGGACCAGGAGCAGGCCCAGTGGGAGTGACAAAATCGCTAGAGCGCTTCTTGCCCGTCCCACTGATAGAGTTCGACGGAAAAACCTACCATTACAATTACAATGTTCCGGAATCGGTTGGCAAGATCAGAGCGTTTCTCGGAAACATCGGTATTCTAGTAAGGGCGTATGCGTACATTTTGAACCTGGGGGCTGATGGTCTAAAGATGGTCGCTGAGACCGCCGTCCTTAACACCAACTATGTGCTGAGTAAAGTCTTGGCTAGTGGGCTGTATCAGCTTCCATTCACGCGCGAGAGAAAGCACGAGTTCGTCCTGAGTGCAAAGGGTCTCAGCACCCTTACTGGAGTGAGAGCTATGGATCTGGCCAAGCGAATGCTCGATCTCGGAGTTCATGCTCCGACAACATATTTCCCGCAGATCGTTGATGAGGCCCTGATGGTAGAGGTTCCTGAAACCGAGAGTCTTCAAGACCTCGACCAACTAGCTGATGCACTCATCGCTGTCTTCAAGGAAGCGAAGACTGATCCGGAAGCAGTAAAGTCCGCCCCGCACTCTACATCAGTTTCCCGAATAGACGACGTCAAGGCGTCCCATCCCAGGACTCTAACACTTCACTGGAACCGCCCATCATCGATCAAAGAAACGGAGAATCCAAGAAAACCGATGACGCTCGTCAACTATTGAGCTTCAGATATGGACTGTTTCTTGCCAAGCTAGGTTTCTTGGTGACGTTGATTCTTTTCAAGCCGGTGTCAGCCTAAAGACTTAAGCTTATAACATGATAAGCACAGACGCGTATTTCGTGTGCTAATCGTAATACGTCTGAACTCCGTTCAGATATACAGAACGGAATGAACCTTTGATGAGAATAGCTTGTCCGTAGAAGAAGTTGAAGCTGAAAAGTCCTCGCGGACTCCAAGTGGCTGTTGTTGGAGTGGGAGGAGCCGGGAATAGTCTTCTCAGCCACGCAATGAGTGAGGGAGTGAACCCGAAAAACTGCGTCGCAGTCAATACTGATCGGAATCAATTATCTGAATCGCAGGCGCAGAACAAGGTTCTCTTGACTGACAGCGTCCGGTTTCCTGCTCACAGAGTAGCTCCGTTCACTCAGGAATCAGATTTTACTATTCTTTTGACCGGGCTTGGAGGCGCTACGGGTACGAGCGCCGCACCGTTGATCGCGCAGCTCAACCGTAACCAAGTGCGACCCGTTGTTTCGGTCGTGGCCTTGCCGTTCATTCACGAGCGAGAACGGAGGTTCATGGCGTTACGCGGATTGAAGAAAATGGTCGAAGCCTGTGATTGCACGGTCATTATCGACAACGCAGCCGATCTAAGGCATTCTCCAGGTTCGGAGCGCGCGGCGGACGAGACGGCGGGTTTTGCGGTAAAGGGGCTGTCTGAAGTTGTCGCGATGGGAAAGCCGCATGTAAGTCAGAGAATGTTGGGCATACTCGGGCTTGGACAAGTCGCAACCGTCTGCACCGCTTTCGTGGATTCGAATGAAAAGATTCAATCGTCTGTGATCGACGCGCTTAGGATGCCGTCCGCTAATCTGCCGGTAACAAAGGCGAAGGGCGCGGTCCTTCTCTTCCGCGGAGTGAAGCCGTTGAGCGCGGGACAGGCTGCTCATGCATATGAAGCGATTGCATCGCTGGTAGGACATGATATTGAGTTCATCCACGTGAGTGCGAGGTCCGCGGAGATTTCCAGCTTGTCGGTGTTTCTGACCGGATACTCGTACGGCACTGCGTTGGGCGCGTTTGTCGATCTTATCGAGGGCTTGTATGACATGGAGTATGGGATTGAAGCCGGTTCATCGGAAATCGGACTGCCGGTCCGATTGTACCAGATGGAAGGGATCTAGAAATGGGCTCGCACACTCTCGGGAAGAACTGTTCGATATTGAATATGATGGCAGTCCGGTGAGTCCGACCGCCGGCATACGGACCGCACTGTATGAGATGGAAGAATCCTAGACGATCTATTTCCATCTAACTGTTTTTCGTAGACGCTCTCCAAACGTATTGGGGCGTCCCTCAGGTTCGGTAGCTCCCTGCCTGATAGCGCTTAGAATGGTTTCTACCGTTTTGGATTCGCAGTCGATGATAGTGAAAGCGTTTCCAATTGTTTCTGGAATGTGCGAGTCGCTGCCTGCTGTCATCGGCAAATGATGATGCTGGGCGAAGCTTCGCGCTCGCTTCCATGTGAAGGAGTGAAAGAGACTGCCGGAATTGACAACTTCTATAGCATCTGGCATAGTCGTTAGGATTTCCGGATTCATAGCCGATCGAAATAGGTCGTAAGGGTGGGCGACGATTGAGACGCCGCCGAGCTTTCTGATTTCTTGGATGGTTTCGTCTCCAGGGAGTCCTCGAGGGACGGGGCTCCGTAGGCCGAGACCGATTATGTGTCCGTCGCGGCTAGAGACCTCCATCCCGGGAATGATGAGTGTTTCTTCGAGTGCGTCGGTCGATAGGGTGTTGTGGTCAGTGATTGCTAACCCGTCGATGCCAGCTCTGCGGATGCTTGGAACAAGCTGGTCGAGTCTGGTGCGAGCGTCGCTTGAGCGGGTAGTGTGAACGTGGAGGTCAAGCTTCAATTTCAGTTGTTGGTCCGCTCCGAATTTCTTCCAGCCTAGCTCGGAGTCTTCGGGCTGACACTTTGTGGAAGAGTGGGTTCATTGGCTGTATTTTGCGTCCCGGGCCAAGAGTCGTTTGGCCAGCTTGTCTCCAGCCGATTTTCTGTTCCGCGAGAATGCTATTCTGGATCTGAGATGCCGTCTTTGGGAGGAAGGGTTGAAGCTCTATTGCAATCGTTGCCACGATCTGGACTGCGATTCCGATGGTCTGTTCCGCCTTCGAAGGATCGGTCTTAATGGTCTGCCACGGCTCATTGTCGTTGAGATACCGGTTTCCTTCTCTTGCGAGCTGGATGACCTGTTCGAGGGCCTCCTTGAGCCGGAAGTGTTCCAGCTTACTTTCAATGATTCTTGGTGATTCGCGTAACGCTCGAAGTATCTCCTTGTCTCCAGGTTCTGTTTCGTTGAAATTTGGGATTTTGTTGTTGTATCGGGTGTTGACGAAGGTGGTCGTTCGATGGATGAAGTTTCCGAGGACATCATTAAGCTCCGTATTGATTTTGCGCTCGAACTCTTCCCATGTGAAGTTGGTGTCTCTCTGTTCTGGTCTGAGGCTCATGAGTGCATAGCGCCAGTATTCCTCGCCTTCCAGCTGTAGGGCCTCGTCGATCCAGACGCCGATCTTGCGGCTCTTGCTGAATCGTTGTCCGTCGAACTGAACCCATTCGGTAGACGACACCTCCCACGGGAGGTTGTAGTCCTGATTCGAGGCGAGTAGTAGTCCTGGGAAGACGATTACGTGAAATGGGATGTTGTCTTTTCCGATAAAGTGTATGTTGCGGCTGTTAGGGTCGAGCCAGTATTTTTTCCATAGGTCTGGCTGTTCATTGTTTTCGGCCCATTCTTTGACTGCCGAGATGTACCCGAGGACGGCTTCCATCCAGACGTAGATCGTCTTGTCTTCAGCGCCTTTGAAGGGTGCTCTGATTCCCCATGCTAGGTCGCGGGTTAGTGATCGGGGTTTGAGTCCGTCGCGGATCCATGATAGGCTGAAGTTTCGCGCGTTCTCGGGTAGGTTCGGGTTTTTCTCCACGTAGTCTTTGAGCTGGTCTGCGAGTTTGGGGAGGTCGAAGAACCAGCTTTTCGACTGTTTCATGATCGGTGTCGAATGGTCAAGTACGCAGTAGGGTTTGATCAGGTCTTTCGGATCTAGGACTCGGCCACAGTTGTCGCACTGGTCTCCGCGGGCCGGAGTGTAGTGGCAGTATGGGCATTCTCCTTCGACGAACCGGTCTGGGAGGAAGCGCTTGTCGTTTTCGCAGTAGGGTAGTATGATGTCCTCTGTGTAGACGTATCCGTTCTTATCAATTGTCCGGTAGAAGTCTTGTACGAACTCCTTGTGGACCGGGCTCTCCGTCCGGGTGTAATTGTCGAATTCTATGTTGAAGGCTTTGAGGCTCTCTACGAAGATCTCGTGGTATTTGTCTGTCAGTTCGCGGGGGCTTATCCCTCGCTTGAGCGCTTCTACTTCTATCGGCGCGCCGTGTTCGTCGCTCCCGCTTACCATGACAACGTCTTCGCCTTTGAGGCGGAGGTAGCGGGTGTAGACGTCGGCTGAGAGTAGGTGTGTGAATGTTCCGAGGTGGGGTCTATCGTTGACGTAGGGCCATGCGCTGCAGACTACCCATTTTCCCAGTCGTCTCTCATCCCCGCGGTTGTTGGGTGTCTGGGGTCTCGGGCTTTTCATAAGCGTTTGTGGCGTGATACTGTTGAAATAGGCGTACTGGGCTATTGTTAGTGTATGACGTTGTCGATGGACGATTATGACGGGTTGCTTGATCGGGCGTTATCCAAGATTACGCAGCCGGGAGGTTCGGGGGAGCGCTTTGAGGTGCCAATTGCACAGGTCCAGGTCATCGGGGCACGGACGATCGTGGTCAATTTTTCGGATGTGGTGGACCGGTTGAACCGGGATCCGCATCATGTATTGAAGTATCTGGCGAAGGAGATGGCTACGGCGGGCTCGTTTGAGAGCGGTCGGGGTTATTTCCAAGGCAAGTTTTCGCGCGAGACGATTAACCGGCTAATAGGGGTCTACTCGAACAGGTTTGTTATCTGTCCGGTGTGTCACCGGCCGGATACTCGGATTGTCCGGGAGGGACGCCTGTCTTTCCTGGTGTGCGAGGCGTGTGGTGCGCGGTCGTCAATCTTGACGACGTAGGGAGTGTTTCTTGGATCTCGTCTACGCCACGTCCTACAAAACCGAGAAAGGCTTGCTGGTGGCGTGCTGTGACGAGGACTGTATAGGCCAGACGTTCCGGGAGGGACGGCTGAAACTGGCGCCGGAAACACGGTTCTATGGCAGTGCGGTCATGGAAGTAGCTGAGGCGCTTGTGATGATGATCGGGGCTGATATGCTGAACCTGGTCGGTAAACGGATCGTAGCGGTGGCTATTGCCAATGGGCTTGTCCATCCGGACGCAGTCATACGGATAGCCGGAGTCCCGCACGTCCAAGTAATGAAACTCTAGTCTGTTCAAAGCACAGTTTTGGGCTACGGGAAAATTTTTGTTTTCGGTCGATCCACGCTCATTTCCTATCGTCGGTAGGGCCCTTTCACGCTTAGCAAATGGGCTGATGAAGGGCATTAATGGCCCGCCTCGGTTCCCAGTCCGGGCTCATTATAGATGAACCAGACAGGTGTCTTCCAAAGAGCTGTTTTGTGTGGCGAGTAGACGAGCTCTGGAGATTTTCGAGGGGGGGTCTCGCCGGTTGAAACCATATTGTGCTTATTCTCCAAGTCAGGGCGCAGTATCGCCTGGTAAGGCGTTTTGGAGATCGAGCTGGTCAGCGTGTCGGTGAACGCGCAGAATACAGCTAAGTCAAATTGTGTACTTGGATTTGCCATCAGGGCTCGATTCGAACGATCTCGCCAGCGCACTCATCAATCGTAAGTGAATGGGGCTGAGTGGCTTTGATCTTGGGGTTTCAAGCTCAAGCATATAATGTACAATTATGTACCCGCAAGCCTAAATAGACACATACTGGTGCGTATTTGTATATCCGGTGTGTGGCTGATGGGTGGTCATCTTTACTGGCATGAGTGCCGCGTCGAGACCATCCTCGACGACTAGGCACGAAAATCGGACCCTAACACTCCAAGACTGGGCAAGTTCATGCCTTCATCATCGCACGGATCATTCCGATCTGGATCGCGGCTTCCCCGGCGTCAGGCCTATAGTACTCTGTTCGACGGACTTGAGAAGAGTCTGCCTGACTCCAGAATCCGGGAGGTTGTGGTTTGCCTGGAGAAGGGGCACCAGCTTGGTTCTAGGCATCTTCGGTGGCGGTCGACTGGCGAATAAGCGATGGTGTTCATGATGGAATCCGGAAAAACACGCAGACTCGGACGGATATTCCGCGACGATGGGAAGACCGTCATCGTTCCAATGGACCATGGTGTATCCCTTGGGCCAATAGAGGGACTCAGCGACATCCGCAAGACTGTGAACCACGTTGAGAAAGGAGGAGCAGACGCGATCCTGGTACACGCTGGCCTTGCGAAGACGGTCGACACGGGGAAATTAGGCGTCGTGGTCCATCTGTCCGGTGCCACACGATTAGCCAGTGATCCCAACCGCAAGATGCAGGTGTGTACAGTCAAGGATGCAGTCCGTCTGGGTGCGGACGCGGTTTCCATCCAGGTCAACTTGGGCTCGGAACACGAGCACGATATGCTGGAGAATTTCTCCCGAGTGATGGACGAGTGCGGCGATTACTCTATGCCCTTACTCGCAATGATGTACCCGAGGGGGCCAAAAATCCATGACGAGCATTCGCATGAAGCAGTCAGCCACGCTGCCCGATTGGGATACGAGCTTGGAGCAGACATCGTTCAAACGAACTACACTGGCGATGTCGAGAGTTTCAGAGATGTTGTCGACAGTGTGAGGGTGCCAATTGTGGTCACGGGTGGACCCAAGACAGACCATGTCAGCGAATGTCTTCGAACAGTCTACGAATCTATCAACGCGGGCGCTTCGGGAGTATCGATTGGCAGGAACGTATTCCAGCACCAAGATCCTAGCAAAATGACACGCGCGATTACGGAGATCGTTCACCATTCCGGAAATCCCGCTAGTCCACCACCTCTACTCGACGAGAAGGGTGCAGCAGTTCGGGCCAGGCCTCGTCTCGCGAGTTTTCCGAAGATCAGATTCGCAATATGAAGCCTAGCTGATAAGAAGAATGATCAGAGAGAGCATTCCAGCACTCCTCGAAAACCAGGACCTAACAAGCAAACAGGCGGAAGCGGCAATGACCGACATAATGACCGGACACGCAACGCCATCACAGATCTCTGCCTTCCTGATCGGATTGAAGAAGAAGGGAGAGACGGTCAATGAAATCACGGCCATTGCTCGAGTGATGAGAAGTTTCGGTAGGACTGTCAGCCCGAAGATTAGCGGATTCTTGCTCGACACATGTGGAACGGGCGGGGATAGAACAAAGACGTTCAACGTTAGCACTACCGCGGCCATTGTCATTGCGGCCGCAGGAGTGAAAGTCGCAAAACATGGCAACCGGTCTTTCACAAGTCGCTGCGGTAGTGCAGACCTCCTAGAGCAGCTCGGTGTCCGGCTCGACATGGAGCCTGCGCTAGTTGCGAGGTCGATTGAGGAGATCGGCATCGGATTCATGTTCGCACCGAATTACCATCCTGCAATGAAGAACGTGGCTTCGATAAGACGAGAAATCGGAGTACGGACAGTGTTCAACATTCTAGGCCCACTAACAAACCCAGCAGGAGCAAACGCACAGCTCATCGGGGTCTATGAGACTGAACTCTTGGAACCCATGTG
>JAJPJY010000088.1 GCA_021323995.1 bacterium
AACATGGGCGCAAAGACGATCTGGGGTGCCCGATTCGAAGAGATTCTCTGGAACAATGGAACTGCCCAAGGAATCCGAGCCAATATCGACGGTAGGCCAGCGAACATCGGAGCTTCAATAGTCGTTGGAGCCGACGGGCCACAATCAAAGGTCCGCGCTGCTATTGGGGCGATTACAAAGACGAAAAAATATTCCGACTCGTTCCTCGTAGGCCTAATCGGACCCACGAGAGAGTTGAAGGATAGAGCTCGACAATACCAAGCGCCCGGAAAAATGCTGGGCATAATGCCCGCGGGTCCAGATGCGAGCTACTTCTTCTACTGCCTGGGCGAGCGAAGTTTTAACGATTTGAAGAAGCAAGGCGTCGAACAGTTTAGGGGCGAAGTGACCGAGGCGGCTCCCGAGCTGGAAGAAGCCTTCGGGTCTGTGGCGGCATGGACGAGGATGGCTTACTTCACGCCCAGCTTCATCAAAGTCGACAAATGGGTAGGAAACGGGGTCGCACTTCTAGGCGACTCTGCTCACACTTTCCATCCCCACTCGGGACAAGGCGTCAATCTGTCCCTACAAGACGCACTAGTGTTGGCCGATGTGATCCTTGAGGCTCTCAAAGCTGGAGACACTTCCGCAGCCAAACTGGCCTCCTACCAGACAAGTCGTAAGATGTTTGCCGACGTGATAGGCCAGCACGCCCACTATACTGCAACCTACGCGCTCAGCAACAACTGGCTGATAAAACGACTCAACAAACGAGCGCTGAAAAAGATGCAGAAGAACAAGGAACTGATGAAGAGGGCATTGGAGATTACTGCGGGAATCTTCACCAAAAAACCGGGCCTAATAGAACAGATGAAAATGGGCGGAATACTACCCTAGGTTCTCAGCTGGACTCGGGTCTCGCGGTCTCGTGTCGCGAGAAAAAAATTGATTTTCAGAATCTGGAACGGTCGATTTCTGTCTGGAACGTTTCTGGGCGAGAATGTCGATTCTGACGGCTAGAATAGGCGAATAACCGTTTTCGTGAACCTGCAATATTGGAGCAGTCCAGCGTGCTGAAGCTGCAATTGGACACCCCTCCCCTATTTGCGATCTGGGCTTATTCTAGCCTAGTTCTTGTTGACGAGTTCTTGAATTCTACCCATGCTGAAGAACATCCTTTTGAGTCGGGCTAGAGATAACCGACATTTGATCATAGGCTGGGACATTCTCTGCCTTCAATCTTCAGCGAGTATCGAAGCATACCTTGGGAGGCCCGCCTCCTAATCTATCTCAGCTTCGTCCCAAGCGTAGTCTTCGGCTTCATCTACACTGACCTTTCGTATTTTCTGCCGAAAGTCCAAGGTATCCCAAACTTCTGGATGGGAGTCACCATCTGGGTCATGGCCATATCCCTAGTCTCAGCCAGCTTTCCCCTCGGAATCTTGGCTGACAAGTACGGAAGACGTAGGATGCTGATTCTGGGAAACATTGCTGCTAGCCTAAGCATAATCGGCTTCGCACTGACAACCAACCTCGCGCTCATACTCCTAGTAGCTGTCGTAGAGGGAACGGGGGAAGCGGCTTTCGCAGTCTCGGGAAGCGCTCTGTTGGCAGACAAAGCGGGCGACCAGAAGAGAACACTCGCATTCTCCCTCATAGCATTCCTAGGATGGGTAGCGGGAGCAATAGGCGGGTTTGCAATATCCTCAGTGGTCCCACTGGAAACGTTAGGACTAAGCGTAGCACAGTCTCACATTATTCTCTATCTGATCGTTGGACTGTTGGGGTTGTCTGTAACTCCTCTGATTTTGAAAATCAGTGAGACCCCCAGATATTCTGTCCTTGGCCAGCCTGTGAAGAGAGGCTTTCTTCCGAGAAAATCTGGCCGCGTCCTGATGAGGTTCAGCATTTACAGTGTCATGATCGCCGTCGGCGCCGGGCTCTTTGTGCCCCTTATGGCAAACTGGTTCTTCCACGCTTATGGAATCACAGACGCGATCAGCGGACCTGTTCTAGGATTCTCAAGCATTCTCACTGCGGTCGCTGTTTTTCTCTCTCCTAGACTCGCAAGAAAGTTTGGTCTCATACGAGCCATCGTGCTTAGCCAGGGTCTTTCCACTTTTTTCATGCTCATGGTACCAGTTTCTCCGAGCTTTGGCATCGCGGCCTCCGTCTATACTGTTCGGGTGTTTTTGATGAATCTCTCAAACCCATTATCACAGTCTCTCATCATGGGTCTAGTATCCCCAGAAGAACGAGGAATGGCGTCGGGGGTAAGCGCGTCACTGTGGAGACTTCCGAATGCGTTGAGTTCGATTGTTGGAGCGATATGGATCGGGGCGGGCATGCTGGCACTGCCTTTCTACGTGGCCACCGTTCTCTACGTGTCGGCCATTACGGCATTCTGGTTCTTGTTCAAGAATACACGACTGCCCGAGGAAGAGAGAGACATCGCTCAACCAGTCGGTGTACTAGTCGAAGAAGAACCGACGGTTATTGCGGCAAAATAGTTTGAAGGGCGAAACGGTAAGGGGATCGAACTTGAACGGAGTGCGAGCTTCAGTCTCTTATTGGTCTGAAGGGGATTCATAGTTATGGCAAGCCTCGGATTTTCGGATGTCCTCAGTCTTGCTCAGACTGTCGCAATCATATCTACTCTGCTCATTACTCTCTACTTTTCTCGCAAGCAGATTCAGACTATGGGTCTCGACCTTGAAACGAGAGTTCTGAATGATCTTGACGAAAAGCTTCACTCTTTGATTGCGCTCTCAGTTGAGAGCCCCAAGCTAATCAAGATGGTTTACGATCCTCCGTACGAAGTCACAGAGGAAATTCCGTATGCTTACTACGTCTTGTTCATGTGCGCTCATGCATACCACATGAAAGAGCGAAATATTCTGAGTGAAAACGAGTGGGATGGTTGGCTGCAGTGGACGAAAAACGCCTTTCGCCAAGGAAAGCTTCCCGTCTACTGGAAGGAAAAGGAGATGGAGTCATGGTTTGACCCTTCGTTCAGAAAGTTCATCAACACTGAAATTTTAACGCCGAGCAACGTCCAAGCGAAGAAGCCAAAATGAGAACCACGTTTCTTCATTACATCGGCATTCTATCGAGGAACATAGCGGCGAGAGAGAACCATAGAATTCACTATGTCTCTTGCGTATAATATCACGGCGCGAATGAAAAAGTATGCCTGCATACATGGTGTTCACACGAGAGAGGATGAGGGACGAGAAGGAGTACGAAATCTACAAGTAAAATCGTATCGCAATGCAGGGGCATCCGATCAAAAAACAAGTTCTCTACGGGAAGTATGAAGTGTTAGAGGGCCCAGAGGTTCAGGGAGTTGTGATTCTAGAATTTCCGACTGTTTCGGACGCCAAAGCGTACTATGGACAGTCCTGCCTATCGCGAAGCAAGGGAACATCCCTTCTAGGCTGCTGACTATCGCGTGCTCATCGTCGAAGGCGTACAGCCAACATAAATCGCGTCCTAGCCTGAAGTTCAAGCGAAACATGAGAGGTTAGACGGGACAATGACTCTTTGTTGGAGATGTTGATAACCTAACGGGAAAATAGGGAGGTAGGTCGGCTTCGTTCTCCGGAGAACCTTTAGACTGCAAACCCTTCGTGTAAAGCCGTATGAAAGCTATCGAGTCTTTGAGGGCTTACGAAAGATACGCGTGGCTGATCCTATTCCTCATGTGGACTCTGCACCTGGTTCTCTCGGGACGTGACTTTATTCCAGGTTTACAGGATGTCTGCATTGGCTGCCTTCCAGGCGCGCCTACCCCTATTCAGGCTTCGACAGGCGTAACCTGGAGCCAGCTGCTGGCCTCAGACCAGAAGGTTGCTCGCTATCTATCCTCGATACTGGTTGACGACGGGATATCAGGGGTTGGAGTAGCTGTCTTCGGAATGGTCGTCTCGTTCACGAGCTATCGGAAGGGCGAGAAGTGGGCCTGGTACCTTTCATGGTCCAACCCGATAGGAATATTGACAGCTCAGCTCAATATTTACCTGTTGACAGGATCCACTTTCGTGATCCTGCTAGCCGCAGTATTCATCCTTGCCTGTCTCCTCGGCCTCCTGCTTCCCTACAGGCAGTTCTTCCCTCGAAAGCGTTCCGCTGGCTAGTTAGGGCAGTTTGTCGAAGAAGAGATAGACCGCGGCGATTCGTCCATCACGTGCAATGATAAAATCGGTCCCAGCGTAGACCGGAGCCTCATCCGGGCGACCTTCTATCCAGCGGACGCGTCCACCATTTCCCAGTTCCTCGGGCGGGGCAATTGGCCGGTACCGATAGTCACGGTGAGTAGCCCTGATCTCGCCTGCAATCTGGTCGATCTCGTCACGACCACGATGAACGCCGCCGGGCTCGTAGAATACGCAGTCTTCCGTAAAAATCTCGTTGATGGCCGCTCGCCGACGTGCGGGATCGTTTTCGCCGAAAACGTCCGTAAGATTGCGGGTCAGTAAGGTCGATATGCTGTTGGGCATGGTTCAGTTTCTCCCAAAAAGTTCCACGTCTATGAAAGGTCGTCTATCGGGCGGGTACTCCTTTGACGTCCCAAGGTCTTTGGTCATTCCTGATTATGTTGAATCTGGTTCGAAGGCAGGTGAAATAGGAACATGTGGTCAAATGGACATAGTTCAGACTCTGAAAGCGCGATTGAGAGCCCTATCTTCCCTTGAGTTTTGCTTCCATTTCGTTTGAGACCTCGAGATCTTTTCTCGCGGCGCGGCGTCGCAGGCCTTCAATCGCTCCTTTCTTATCGGCCTCCGGGCGGTTCTGGCTCAACTTCCATTTCCCCTCGAGAGATTCTATCGGCATCTCGAAACCTATGATTGCCTTCAGCTCAGAGGCGATGTAGTCCTCCGGCGCATCAGCAACGCTCCATCCCGTCGAAGACGCGTTTTCAAAATGGACTGTCAGCTTCGTAACGAACTTCAACAGTCGCTCCGCGTCATCGAAGAATATTGGCCGTCCCCTCGCGTGTACCGAGATGTAGTTCCAGGTGGGAACGACTTTCCCGTCGTCTCGGTGAGTCTGATACCATGAAGGGGAGATGTAGGCATCTGGCCCTACAAACATCGCTAGGGCTTGGCTTCCTGCATTTGTGTCTCTCCACTGGTTGTTCCCACGCGCCACGTGGCCGTGAATCGTACCGAACTTTCCTCCGGATCTGTCAACCATCATAGGGATGTGGCTTGCGAGCAAGCCCGACTTACCTGATGTTACAAAAGTGCCGAAGCTAATTGTCTCGATGGCCCGATGGAGAACCTCAACCCTCTCCTCTTTGAACCATCGCGGATTATACATCTAAGAAGCGACGATCAACGCTCCAACCTGCTCGGTGATAAACTGAACGCACCCCCGGTCCCATCCCGAGCTAGACAAAGTGGAGTGTGAGCGTGTGGGCAATCAGTCATAACAAATTATACCCATAGCCTTTCGATCTATCATCTGGAGATTAGTGTCAAAGGATCAAAGAGAGACTGCGAGGACCGAGGCGTTCAGCGATGGAGTCATCGCTTTCGCCATCACCCTCCTAGTTCTGAACCTTAAGGATCCGTTGTTGGACCCAGCTTTGAGCGGGAAATCGCTGTTTCAGGGATTGCTGATCCAGTGGCCTGCCTTCTTCGCATTCGTGACGAGCTTTGCTACGATTCTCATCATGTGGGTAAACCATCATAACATGTTCACATTCATCAAACGGGTAGACACAACACTATTGTTTCTGAATGGTCTGTTGTTGTTCTTCATTGTGCTTACGGCATTCACAACCCTGCTCATCGCGAACCATGTTGGTCTGATCCAATCTAGTGATGGGATGACTGCGGCAGCGATCTATTCCGGAAACGCGGCGATACTGGGAACAGTCTGGTCGACGATATCCTACTATTGTGCAAGGACGGGGCTAGTGCCGGCCCGTCCCGGAGGCTACCGATATCTAGTTGGTCCAGTACCTTATGCGATTGCTTTTGCGCTGAGCTTTCTCAGCGGCTTCCTGAGCCTCGTGGCTGTCTTGATCATCGGTGGATTCTGGACTCTTGCTTCGCGAGGCTTCTGGAGAAGAGCCCTAGCTGAAACCGCCTGATCAAAGAGAAACTCCGCGGTCCCCGAATCCGTGACCTACTCGTCGGAGCCACGGCGCTCCAAGAGTGCTACTTGTTTGGGAATAGAAATTTTGAGAGCTGTTTGAACCCTCTGAATTCTAGCTTTTTCCGTGTCCTCTCCATTACGACCGAGTATACGATCCGGCGGACTAGAAGGCCTGTCTGGGTCTCACGGTACGATTCCCATCTCGGCTCCCACCCCGCACTTCTCATCTCCGACACATTATCCTCAAGCAGCGCTTTCTTCCTGAACCTGATGACCTTGGTCTCCTTTCCCTTCTCGTTCACTTTGTCTAGACGCTTCTTGATCTCTCCCCCAAACCAGCCTCCAAGCAAGACACCACCGATAGAGCCGCTCACAGGCCACGGAAGAAGATCCAAGAACCCAGCTAAGAGGAAAAGAGAACCACCAATCAGACCGATGATCATCACTGACCGAGTCAAGCTGAGCCAGTCTTCCAGAAAGCGCTAGGGATAAAAAATGCGACTCCTATTCGAGTAATCTCTAGCGTTCCTGAACGCCACCCGTTCGGGTGACATTCGACCATGCTGCAGGTGCTAAGCTAGAGCGACACGTTGTGGCCGTTTACAACCAGTTTGAAGATCATCTCCGTAGCCCGCGAAAGAGTTGCATGAACCGGGCATCTCCGATGCGTTTGTCTTGCGACCTCAACAACTTTCTCGACAGGGTCTCTGGTGGAGACTCTTGTCTCGACAGTAATCGACTTGAAGAACGGCGAAACACCGTCTATCTCGAAAAGGCCACGCCTATCCCAGGATCCAGTCACTACGGTCTCTAACGAGTCGACGGACAGCTTGGCGAGGACTGCGTTGCGAGCGAAAATAACATTCTCACAGAATCCAATGCTTGTGACGAAGTAGTCGGTGGGCGTGGGACCCTTACCCGTGCCCCCTACGCTCTCAGGCTCGTCCTGGACGACGGTAAAGCCTCGGACCTTTGCCTCCGAGTTTTGGTCTTTAACGAGTCGGACTTCGGCTCTGTTCGTCGCCAGATCTTCGGTCCTGGGTGCTTGTGCAAAACGTTGCTTCAATCCCTCGAATTTTGGGGCGAGTTCAGGTGAAAGAATCGTCATGATGAAACGCTGGGAATACTAGCGATAAGAAAGCCCTTTGCCAGAAAAACCGGCCCGGGTCCGGGTCGCCTAGCTGGTGATGGAAGCGGTTTCTAGCTTCTCCCATGGAAATGTCTTATGATGCTTGTAGTATTCCACTAGTCCACCTTCTCTCATTAGGCCACGTAGGAATTCTGGGACTTTGAGAGCGGGGTGAACCTTTCCGTCTCGGGTTTTGACAGACCAATCTTGAAGGTTGACCTCTATCTCGTCGAACTGTTTCACCTGTTTTGAGATTCCGGGCACCTCGAGTGCAGGTAGACCAATCGCGAAACAGTTACGGTAGAAGATTCGAGCGAAGCTCTCTGCAACTACTGCGACAACGTTCGAGTATTTGATCGCGACCGGCGCTTGTTCTCGGCTGGAGCCGCCTCCAAAATTCTTGCCTGCCACGAAGATATCTCCGGGTTTGACTTTCTTGTAGAATTCCGGGTCGAAACCGTACATGGCGTACTTGGCCATCTCGACTGGATCGTTGGTCCGGGCCTTGAACCGGAAGGGTATGATGATGTCAGTGTTCACATCATCCGGCCAGACCCAGGTTCGGCCCTTCAGAATACTGGGAGTGGTCATAGGTATCTCCGTGGATCAGCAATCTTTCCTTCTATAGCTGAAGCGGCGGCTGTCGCCGGTGACGCTAGATAGATCTTTGATGTTATCGAGCCCATTCTTCCCACGTAGTTTCGTGGTGATGAGGATATGCAAACCTCGTTGTCACCGAGAACTCCCATATGGGTTCCGACGCATGCGCCGCATGTGGCGTTGGTGAAGACCGCGCCCGATTGCAGGAAGATTTGGGCCAGCCCATCGTTAATCGCCTGTTCGAAGACATGTTTTGATGCAGGTGTAACTATGCAACGGGTCCCGGACTTGACCTTGTGACCCTTCAAAATCTTCGCGGCTACTGCCAGATCCTCGTAACGGCCGTTGGTTGATGATCCAATGAACGCTTCGTCAATCGGAGTTCCCTCAACCTCTCCGACTGCCTTGACCTTGTCCACGTTTCCAGGCTCTGCAACTTCCGGCTCAAGTTTGTCCAGTTCAATATTGTACTCGTCCTTGTAGTGAGCCTTTGACCCTGCGTGAATCTCGAACATGGATTTTCGGTTTACCGACCTGAAATAATCCTGCGTCACGGGATCAACTTCGAAGATCGAGAGTTTGCATCCACACTCCATCGAATTGTTGCTGATGCACGCACGTGATGCCATCGAGAGATTCTTGACTCCGGGTCCTTTCCACTCGATTGACCGGTAGTTTCCCCCGTCCTCGCCTACTTCTCCGATGAAGTGGGAGATCAAGTCGCGGGCGTAGACTCCTTTCTTGAATTGGCCGGTCAAGTTGACTTTGAGAGATTCTGGGACTCTGACCCAGAGGTTTCCGGATGCCCAGACAGCCGCCATCTCCGAACTGCCGATCCCTGTCGCGAAAGCGCCAACCGCTCCCCCTTGACAGGTGTGAGAGTCTGCGCCGAACAAGATCATTCCCGGGACCACATGATTTTCTAGAAGGTGCTGGTGCGAAATGCTGCCTTCAACTAGTCTTACTCCGTGCTTCTTGACAAACTCTCGCATCAAGTGATGGAGATTGGCAACTTTCTCATCAGAAGCTGGAAAAGTGTGATCGATCACTAGATGGATCCGTGACGGGTCCCATACTTTTGGGACACCCATATCGCCGAAAACCTTGATCGCGAGAGGGCCAGTACTATCCTGAGCCATAGCTAGGTCGACTGGTAGAACCGTGATGTCGCCGGGATGATGGATTCTTTCGCCACTCTCCGCTCGGACACTAATGATCTTCTCAGCAAAAGTCAGAGAATCATCGTTGAGAATATCCTGACGCATTATTTGATCAAAAGGGCGGAAAAATTCCCGCCGTTATTAAATATGCAACTGAAGGAGGCACGGGTCCAAGAGGGATCCGCGGACTCTGGATTTACTCTACGAGTATGAATTTAAGCTCCGATGGATATAGCTAGGATCAGTCGATTAGGTGTTTGCCAGAAAAGAAGCGTCTTCCTCCATGGGAAGAAGCACGACTACTGTTTAGGATGCAAGAGGAGACGCGTAAGCGGAAGCTTCTCGAAGAAGATATGAAACAACACCACGCCCGCGCTAAACGTGTAGGGCCTAATACTCTCGATGAGCTTGAGGAGAACAGAAAACGGATGAAGGAATTACAGAAGCGCCTAGATGAAGAAGAGACGGGTGGCTAGCTTCAAATCCAAAAAAAACTACTTGCCGCTCTTTTTAGCCAGTGTGAGTGTTCCGCCGCAGACTATGCACTTCAATGACTCTTTGTATGTCAACACAAGCTGGCCGCAGTCAATACAGATCTTGGCCTGGACCTCTAGACCGTCGCCACGTCCGGGAATCCGCGTAAGAGAGGCCCTCACGAGAACTATCGCAAATCCCGGTCATACGCGTTCGAGGCTCTAACCGGGCCAAGTCGGGTTACAACCGAAGGAGCAACCATTCACATTCATCCGCCTAGCCACCAGATAAGTGGCCCATCCACTTAACAAAACTCATGACTCGAAGGCGACAGAACAAAACAAAATTCGGTCTCTATGTTCCCAACTTCGGCAACTGCTCTAATCCTGTAACCCTCGTCCAAATGGCAGTTGAGGCCGAGAGGTCCAGATGGGACGGGTTCTTCCTCTGGGACCATCTTGTCGAATGGGACAAGAGACTACCGCTTTCCGACTCCCTGACGATACTCGCTGCAGTCGCCGCGAAGACCAAGAGGATCCGAATGGGGACCACGCTTTCTCCACTTCCCCGGTACAAACCATGGGACCTCGCGCGCAGAACGGTCACTCTAGATCATTTGTCCAACGGACGATTAATCCTCAGTGTCGGCCTGGGAGCGATTGAGAGTTGCGACTATGCAAGATTCGGAGAAGGCGAGGACAATTCTGTCCTGGCGGAGAAATTGGATGAGTCTCTGAAAATTATTACCGGGCTCTGGTCGGGTAAGAAATTCAGTTTTCGAGGAAAACACTACAAGGTTGGACCTTCAGTTTTCCTTCCGACTCCTAAACAGCGACCGAGGATTCCAATCTGGGTTGGAGGATTCTGGCCTCGACCGGGTCCTTTCAAGCGAGCTGCGAAATGGGATGGGGTCCTGCCGCTAAGAGTGCCAGAGAAACTACCCGCGCCTCAAGACGTGAAAGAAATCCTCGAATTTATCCGCGAACATAGATCAGTCCCGGATCGTTTCGACGTTGCAAATATTGGCTGGACGACGGGGGTTAACAGAAAGCGGGACGTTGAGAAGGTGGGGAAGTATGTCGAAGCTGGGATCACTTGGTGGCTAGAGAGTCTCTATACAACGAGAGATTCACCTGAGGCTATGCGCTCCAGAATAAGGAACGGGCCCCCGAACAGTCCGGCTGATTGAGGATCGATGGTGGTTAGTATTCGGGTTTGAAGAGGCCCAGCCTCTTCAGTACCAGCAACGCCTGTAATGTTATCCATTTGCTGGGTTTTCCAGCTTCTTCTATCTGTAGTGCTCTTTCGGTGCCCCATCCTTGACTGATTATGTCCCGCTCTTCCGGTCGCGAAACGGTTTCTTCTCCGTGCATTGCGTTTGGATGACGCCAGCCCCTGTAAACTCCTTCTAGGAACCATTTTCCATCTGGAGCTCTTTTTTCGAGGAGTAGCGAGACTGCATCGTTCATTCTCTGGTCATGCTTCATCCCTAGTTCTGTCAAGACTCTCATTCCGTGCAGAAAGTCATAGGAGTAGTGCAACGGATAGTGTAACCTGAGAAAGTCGAGCAGAATGACGGAGTCGTCTCTGTCAGACTTGAAGACTCGATGCTTTAGCAGAAACTCTGACCCTTTCCTTGCTGAGGTCTCCCATCCCTTCCTAGCATTGTGGGACATCATTTCGGACAGTGCCCAGACTGGTTGTATTGTCGACAAGAAAGAACCGTGCTTTCCCGGTGGAGAACAGTTCCACCCACCGTCGGGTAACTGTTTCGAGATTAGCCATTCCAGTGATTTGAGGACGCGATCGTCCTCAGCGTATCCCATTTTTGCTAGGGCTCGGACCAAGTTTCCAGTGGCGCATATGTGGGGCTCGAATTTCGGATGGCCCTTTGGCCGGAGTGAAACGCCTCCAGTTTCGACATTGTGAAGGTCTAGAAGATGGTCGACAGCTTTGGATATACGCCGGTTTTTGGATGTGACCCCTAGATCTGCGAGGACGTGGATTTGCCATGAGCTTGCTGAGAATTTCGGAACATAGGATGAGTTCGGATTGTCCCAGTAGGTATCCTCCTCTTGTCTCTCGAGAATCTTGGCGGCCCATCCCTTGGACCCGATCATGTCATGTGCTTTCTTGACGGACGATTCGGTCGAGTCTCTGCCCAATAACTCAGTCAATGTCTCGTAGCGGACGGACGGTTCTTCCTCGTCTAGAAGCCAGTCTATTAGGGGCTTGGACGCGGTGACTCGTGGAATCTGAAGTTGTTGCAACGGACTAAACACGACGATCGGCCTGTTTTACCACTGACGAATAAACATGTGGGGTCGCAAGGGAGTGCACTTATCTATCAAGACAACCCGAAACTAGACTGACAGGTCCAGCGTTGGCTAAGACGAAAACAGACGCTAAATCCGGAGGGCGAATCCGGGTCCTAGTCGCAAAGCCGGGACTCGATGGCCATGACAGAGGTGCGCTGATACTGTGTCGAGCGTTCCGGGACGCCGGGATGGAAGTAATCTACACAGGCTTCTTGGCGACACCCGAACAAGTGGCACAGATGGCTGTCGACGAGGACGTGGACGTTGTAGCGATGAGCCTTCTCAACGGAGCTCACATGACAGCCTTTCCGAAGGTCGCTAAGCTCGTCCGGGAGAAGGGCGGCGATGACATTCTGCTCGTGGGCGGTGGCATTATTCCTGATGATGACAAGCCCAGACTGGAAAAGCTGGGGATAAGCGGAAACTATGGTCCGGGAACTCCGCTGAAGACGATTATCGAGCATGTCGAGAAGATCGTTCAAGAACGCGATTCTGGGCATTCTCGAAATAACTAGACGGTTTGGATAGACCGATCATGGGCTTTCTCTCGGTAATGGGCAAGGTCCTGATCGGAATAAGCATCCTCACTCTGCCTGCGGTTGTCTTTCTAATCTTCATCTTCAGCGGAATACTTGGAATGTTAGGAGTAGCAATTTCGCTAGGGTTGAGTGTCTTCGTATTCTTCGGCGGGCTCTACGCGGGACTTCTTGGAATAAAGTATGAGCAGCTTCATGAGCAGTTCGAGGCTTTTGTCAATCCGGTCAGAATTAGGTCCCGGGCGGCTAATCTGATCAAGGCTGTTTGTCCAGTTGATCATGAGCAGGTCGTCTTTGTCCATGTAAGCCCGCACCGTGATGATGCTCGACCTGATGGTTTGGATCTCTTCGTTGGATCGTGTGGACATGAGGTCCACCGGGGTGAGATCGAGGTCGAGCAAGAGGAAGATCTGGTCGAGGGCTGATACGCGGTTTGGATCTTACAAGGTCGGCTGTGGAAGATGCTCTCCGGTCATTCCTAGCTGAAGATGTTGGCCGTGGAGACATTACCACCAATGCGCTTGTAGGCGCCAAGACTAGGGCTGTTGGCCAGGTTGTCTGTAAGGAGAATGCGGTGATTGCCGGGCTTGAGGAGGCGCTGATTCTGTTGCAGATCGTCGGCTGCGATGGATCCTCAAAGTTTCATGATGGAGATCGTGTCAGAGCAGGTAGCATAGTTGTTTTGGCTCGAGGACCCGCCAGAGCATTACTGAGTACTGAGCGGACCCTACTGAACCTGCTATCTCACATGTCGGGAGTCGCAACTGCAACCGCGAATCTAGTGTCAATCGCTAAGAAGGGTGATGCACACGTCAGAGTGGCTTGTACGAGGAAGACGCTTCCCGGTCTAAGATACTTCGAGAAGAAAGCCGTCGAGCTCGGCGGCGGTGACACCCACCGTCTCGGACTGGATGATGCTGTCTTGATCAAAGATAACCATCTAGGACTGGCTGGGACGATAGAGCAGTCGGTGAGGAAGGCGAAGGTGACAGTGAGCTTCACCAAGAAGATAGAGGTAGAAGTAACAAGTCAGGTGCAAGCGGTCGAGGCTGTCCGAGCGGGGGCAGACATTGTACTTCTCGACAATATGACACCGGAAGAAGTGGAAAGGTCACAGAAGCTCTTGAGAGCAGAGAAACTACGAGACCGTGTCCTGGTCGAGGCCTCTGGCGGTATCACGAAGGAGAATATTGCGCGCTATGCTAAGACCGGAGTGGACGTGATCTCGGTGGGTGCGATTACGAACTCTGCAAAGGCTATCGACATGAGCATGGAAGTACACCCGGCGAAGAAATGAAATCGGTTGTCCGAAGAATATTCCAAGCTTCTGCGTAGCTTCCTCCGCCTTCACGGTATTTGGCACCGGTTCATCGAGTTTGACGAGCCTGTCAAGACAGTCGAACAAGCCGCGAGAAAAGTCGATGTTGAACAGATAGCCAAGTCAATCGTTCTAATCGATTCGAACAAGATACCGCTCCTGGTGATTCTCTCGGCAAAGGATCGGATCAGCTATCGGAGGATCAAAGCGCTCCTCGGAGTCAAGGACGTTAGACTTGCTAACGAGGAAGAGGTGCTCAAATATTCGGGCTACCCGGTCGGAGGGGTCCCACCGTTCAACCTGGTCAAACGAGTACTGCTGGATGAAGAGGTTCTCAAGAATGCGACCGCGATATTCGGAGGCGGAGACGTCAACAAGCTCGTCGAGTTGCGGACCAAGGATATTGTAGAGATCGCCAACCCGATCGTGACGGACGTTGCGAGCGAGAGCAAGCAAGCGAGTCCTTGACGATGACAAGCGGGGATCTGATTAAGAAAGCCGAAACAATTAGGACCCGAGAGCATCGACTCACTCCGAGCCGCAAACTTCGAACTCAAGAAGAAATTGTCGAGTTCACTCATCGCAAGGGTCTCGTCTCAGTTCTCGGAGGCAACGAGCTTCCGAGTCTCATCAGCGCAGTGATGGGCAAGCCGTGGAAACCATCGTCGAAGGGCTTCAGTGGATGGTTGGATTGGTGGTCTCTCAAAATAGAGGACCAGCGACTTCCTAGTCTTCTGGGGGAGATCGAGCGTAGAAAGGATATTCTCGCTACGAGAGTTTTCAGACGTACCAAGACTTTCGTGTCGAAGAGTCTCTGGCCAATTCTCGGAGTCATAGTAGAACACCACCGAGAACTGGCGATGGACCGGGTGATTCTCTCGGATCTAGAGCTGAAGCTGCTGAAAACTATCGAGGACAAGGAATCAATCCGGACAGACCGGCTGAGAAAGCTGGTCAGAATGGAAGCAAGAGGCGACAATGCCCGGTTTCACCGTGCGCTAGCCAATCTAGAAAGCTACGCGCTAACAGTCGGCGTTGAAGATCCTCACCCGGAGAAGCATCTGCACGCTAACATCTGGCAAACATGGAAAACAAGAACCGGCGATGGAAGTGCTAGATTGTCCTATCGGGGAGCATTGGCGAAACTCATCGAGAAGACAGTGGACGCGTCCGTTCTTGTCCGTGATGTTCAGGTCGGGAAATGGTTCCGATGGAGCACGGATACTCTATCGGTCAGAGACGAATTATTGCAGGACGGAACCATTCTGAAAGCTGGAAACTATATCGTCTCACCAAGGGTCCTGAACCAAAACCTAGAGGCTCATCTGTGCTAACGACCGTATTCTCTGGCTAGATCTGGGATTACGGTGAGAGTAGTCTCGGTGGGACGACTCGACTCTGTTCCCCTAATGCTAGTCAATAAATCCCATCACAGCGATACCCTGGCCGATTTCGATGAGCGACTGGAACGCGGGAGTCATCATTGAGTTCCGAAAGAACCGCGGAAAGGTAGGCGGCAACCTCGAAGGCGCGCCATTGCTGCTAATCAATCATACCGGCGCCCGCACGGGCAAACTCCGGACACACCCCGTCATGTATCTCAAGGACGGAGACCGTTACCTAGTCTTCGCTTCGAAGAATGGTGCTCCTACGAACCCTGACTGGTATCATAACCTCAAGGCTCACCCGGACGTGAAGATCGAGGTCGGGGCTGAGACGATTGATGTGCGCGCGGTGGAGATCACCGGAGCAGAACGCGACCGGATATACAAGCAACAGGCCGCACGCTTCCCACAGTTCGCCGAGTACGAGAAAAACATCAAGAGGAAAATCCCAATCCTAGCACTCACACCCAAGACTAGACGATAGAGAATCAATCGAGATCAAGAAACACTTTCCAACGACCAACAGGCCCAGTTCTGATCCGAAGTCCGTCCTAGTAGGGGGCCGAACGATGGCTTTACAACGTTATTTTTCTGGTCTTCCTTTCAGATCTTCGCTCAAGCTTGGGAAGTTTTATTTCGAGAATACCTTCAGCCATGCTTGCTGACACTTTTTCTGTGTCTATGCTTTCGGCAAAGCCTATGTTTCGACGGAATGTAGAGAACGCTCTTTCTCTATGCAGGTAGGTTTTTCCCTGCTCAGCCGTCTCGACGTTTGAATCAGCAGCCAACGTTAGCTCGTTGGTCCCAACTTGAATGTTCAGGGTTTCCTTCTTCAACCCTGGGAGCTCTGCTTTCACGACATATTCGTTGTCAGAGTCGATAACATCAACGTAGGGTACTCGCGTCGGTAGCTCATATTCAATAGGCCATTCGAATCCTCTGAAGGGATCCCAGGGAATTAGGGTCATCGTGTCTAACATCTTGTCGAGTGATTGACTAAGACTCGATGGAGTTTGTTTTGTCGGAAGTGCAGGTTTTCCCTTAACAGCAACCGGATGCACATTTGCCGTCTTTACGGCTGATACTCCTTCTCTCTTGTTGGACATGAGGCTAGAGTCCTTGGAGAGCTTCAATTGACGGATTCCTGCTGGTGGTTAGTTGTCGGGAGAACCGGTTTCAGAGTGATCTTGAGCTGATGGGCTTCTCTCCGAAAGCCGGGGATTCGGTCATGGATCAGTCTAGGGCTGACAGTCAACCAGACGCTAGTCGGGAAATTCAAATTGGTAAACATTGTCTATTCGTCCTTTTTATTACTACCATGTAATAGCTGTTACTCGCTTATAAGACTTCTAGCCAGACAAGATTACTAGTCGAGTCACGGACATTCAGCTTCTTGAGGATCTAGTCCAGTACAGTACCCCAGCGCTTGACGTCATTGAGTTCTGAGTCAGACGAAGTGCATTATCAAGGCAACCAGACTGCCAAGCAGCACTAAGAGTCCGCCGATTCCGCCGGCGAAGTAGCCGAGAACTAAGAGGATGACAGCCCATATCACTTCGCCTATGCGGGAGTGACCGTAGAGCGCGACGATACCGACTCCTATGCCGAATATGCTTCCCGAGATGGAGATTCCGAGGTAACGGGATTCGAAGGAGCCTCCGAGAACCGTAAACAAGCCGAACAGTATCAGTAAGAGTCCGCCAACGAGGACTAGAATCCTCGCGACTCCTTTGACCTCCATCTTCGCCATTTTTGACATATTGTTCGTTCGTGAAGAATTTGATAGTTAACTCTTACCGTGATCAATGCTTTAGTGGAGCTCTAGCTAAGGAAAGGAAGAACAGTTCTGCGTCACGAGACTAGACTGCAATTGACACTTCATGATTGATAACGGGTTTGGTAACCGTAAAATGGTACCGGCAATTGAAACGGAAAGTCCTGGCGGGGTCCCTGGAGTCTCTTCTCAGTTCAGAAGTTTAGTACATGGTAGGGACCGGACGCTGTCCAAATTGTGGATTGTTCTTTCGATGATTGAAAGTCTCATTGAGTCCAACTATTGTGCCGGCAACAATCATCACATTATAGCTACAGATAGCTCACTATAACCCTAGGATACAATCTCGTACATTCTCTCGCGTGCACTTAGTTACAATCCTAGCGTTCAAAAATCTTGATTTATATTGATTCAAGCCGAGGCTAGTTGCGAACAAACATGAGATCAAAAGTGATGGCTTTGTTGGCTGTCGCGCTCGTCACCGCGCTTGTGCCTACTGTGATGGCGATCGGCCCAACCGCAATCCAAGCGGCAACGCACGCCAACCATTCACCAGGAACTGCTCAGTGCACCTTTGTTCATCCAACGTCGCTGCCGGGCCAAGCCTCAGCTAATGCGACGGACGCCCTTGCTGACCGGTCAAGTCACTGCCCTCCAACGATTCCAGCACAGTAACAGCCCAGCAAAACACTATCTTCAATGAGTGTGACATAGTCACACTCTTCCTCACCTTTTTTGGATCTGCGTGAAACATGGATCATGCCGATTGTGCGGAAATGTTGGTTAGAGGGAGGGCGGAAAAAGAGGGGTTTGGCGGTCTAATGTGACGAGACCTGGAAGCATGCGACGTCGTACTGGGAGACAGCATGTCCGTTTGCTGGAGTGTTTGTGGTCTGGCCGATGCCAGCGTAGACGCTTGTTGCTGTGTTGTTGAAGCCGTTTGTGTTGAAGCCGCTCGGTTGTAGCCCGTTTACGGGGAAGAAGTTTTGGCAGCTCTGGCTGGGTTGGCCTGCTGTGCCGGTGTTGGTGTCAGCTTTGACGGGGACTGCCAGTAGTGGCACTACTAGGGCTAGGACCGCGACCGCCAAGAAGAGTTTCTTACTAGAATTCATCTTCTATTATCGCCTCGCGGTAGAGGATGTCCTTCGCTGGACGGTTAAAAATGTTACTATCGCCGTAGTAGGAAAGGACTAAGCCGTACAGTGTCATACAAGTGCATCTAGTCGACTTGTTCCTTTGTCATGAGCAAAAATGCTATAAGCACTCCCTGGCGCGAATCGCGGGTTTATGGAAAAAACAGTGCGATTGTTTCTTCCTTCGCTAGCAATCTTAGCGCTATCTTCTCTACTGCCAGCATTTGCAACAACCCAAGCAGTTGTCTTCTCACATAGCAGCGGTAGCAGTAACTGTCCCGCGGGCACGGTCTGCAGCACCAACTGGAGCGGGTTTGCGGTAACCGGCTCCGGCGTCACCGATGTCAAGGGATCGTGGATTGTTCCCTCGGTCACTTGCGGTAGCTCGACCACGTACAGCAGCTACTGGGTCGGGATAGACGGCTATAGCAGCAGTACGGTCGAGCAGACGGGCACGGACTCGGACTGTAGCAGCGGCCATGGCGTGTACTATGCCTGGTACGAGTTCTACCCAGCGGCCTCGGTCCAGATCAGCGGCTTCACAGTACACCCCGGAGACAAGGTCAGCACAGAAGTCAGCTACAGCGGCGGAGTCTTCACCACCAGCATCACTGATGGCTCACAGCATTTCTCGACTACGGGCACGGTCAGCGGCGCAGCACGAAGCTCTGCGGAATGGATAGTCGAACGACCAGCCCTGTGCAGCGGGCGCCACTGTAAGCTCACCAGCCTATCCAACTTCGGAACAGTATCGCTAGGCAATGACTATACTGGGATAGCCAGCACAAACTATGCAACGATCAACGGAGCGACCGGCGGCATCGGATCATTCGGCTCCAGTAACATCCACCGAATCACCATGATAAACAACAGCGGCACAACCCTCGCAGAACCCTCAGTCCTGACAACTAGCGGGACTAGTTTCACGGAAACCTGGTACGCATCCTCCTAGAAAACAACACGAGGCCTCACACGGGCCTCGAACCCCCATTTTCCACAACCACACGAGATCTGCGCCGTATGACTCAACTGCAATTTGCACTTCTCGATTGGTATTTGTTCTGGATCTCTAAGCTCACTTCAGGAACGTTTCCACGCCTTTGGAAATCCTTCTTCCATTGATTATTGCCGTCGCCGCTTCTCTTGTATTGATTCCGTCGCGGACATACGTCGAAAACACGTTGTCCCGGAGGGCATCGGACCCGGAACGGATGATGGGACAGCGCAGAGATTTCGCTCTGCGTAGAGATGAGATAGATGAACTGCTTATGAGGGCTCCAGGGCGCGTATGGCTGTTCCGAAATTGGAGCACAGGGGGAGGATTTCTGAAAATTACGTCTAGGGCTCATCGTCTGAAACCAATAAAGGTCAAGATCCAAGGATTGAAGGAACATCAAAGACCGAGAGATCTGGTAATCAGATTCTCAAGCCTAGAGCCAAAAGTCAAAGCAATGGAATATCCGTTCGGCCTGGAAGCTCAAGAATCTTGACATCGAAAACAGTAACATGCTGATAGGCATGAGTCCAATCCAATTTGCCGTTTGCAGCGAAAGGATGACCATGATTGAGGCTTGCACTCATCAAGAATGATTTCGGGGACCCTTGCATAAGCGCAAGGTTGTCTCGTAATGATCCCCAAGTCTCCTGGATTAGTCTCGCTCTTAGGGAGATGAACGACCACACTGGTGTTGTTGATTCAGAAATTGACATTTTGCGTGGAATGTTTGACGGGTTTTCAAAGTGCTTCGTTCCTGACGGGAGTAGGGTCTATGCAGTGCTGAACTACTATTTTGCAAACGAGTACAAAGCAACAATCGATGAGCTGCGACGTTCAGGTCGGCAATTTATCACCGAAAAGGGTGCTGCGGCTAGGCATGGACTACTCCGGAGATTACAGTATTGGAAGCTGGGCTCTCGCACAATATATGTGGGAGATGCAAAGCGAGAAGATCTCTCTCGTTGGTATCGAGAATCCGAGTCTTGGACTATAACCGGCTTCAAGTTCTTGATTTCTCCGATCGCGTTGCCTGATTGGATGGATGATCTAGCGCGAGTCAGCATAGGAACGATCGACAAAGACTTTCTCCGAAAAGCAGGCCGGGTCCTCTTCAACCACTTCGACCATGCTATCAAAGCGATAAGTCTCGACGAGCCGACCGCCCCTCTCGAAGCGATGGCCCGGGAACTTTCGCGGAAGTTCAATCTGCCTCTTCAAATTGCTGATAAGAGGAATTGAAGAGAATAGTAGACGACACCTACAACTAGGTTCACGATCTCGGAGACGATAAACAGTTCAGCCTCGTCCAGACGCGTTCAGTTTCATTCTCGTGTCTGGGCAATAGCTGAACGATGGCTCAACATCAAAGATGTCGGGTCAGCGGAGCGACTGGCGCGAACGACTACATGCCAACCCTTCACGAATGGAACACGAACTCGCATTAAGGTTGCAAGAGGATCAGATTTTCTACCAGACACAGGTCGAGATACCGGTCACAACGGCAGACTTCTATTTCCCAACACAACCCAGACCACTAATCGTGTTCGTCGATGGCCGGGTCCACCTTGGAAAAGCCCAGATGTTCAAAGACGAAGAACTGCGAACCCTATTGAGAAAGAAAGGATACCGAGTGCTAGAATTATCCTACAACAACTACTCAAACAAGAAGAGAGACGAACTGTATCTCGGACTCTTAGCGTTCCTAAGAAGTCACTCGAAAGGGGCAGACAAACAGCCAGACTATGAGCAGGCCATTGAAATCACCAAGACCCAAGTCGAGTCTTAGCTAAACGGCTATCTCGAAAAGAGGTTCGATTATGTCCCACAAGAACCTCAAAGGAGTGGGGGTCTTCCGTCGAGCTCGGTCAAATATCCGACCTATGATTTCCCAGCCAGCAAGATAGAACAACATCACGAACGTTCCTCCGAAACCGAAGCCATAGGTCGAGTAGAGGTTGAGGACCCCGAGTAAGGCTGCGAATCCGGAGAAGATCTCAAGCAATGCGATTAGGGCTTGAACAGGCGACATGTCGGACGACGGTGTGGTCGGATGAAATGGGTTCCTTTTGTTCGTCGAAGATTGTTTCCTTTGCTGAGGTCGATTACTTACCTGTGTCAAAGCTCGACGAAAGGGTACACCTGAACTAAGAAGGCGACCAAGTCGTCTATGATCCGCTTTGGTGAGATTATCGTGTCGAGACATTTAGCGGATAATTCTTCGTTGCGTATATTCAGGATCTTGCTTTTAAAGATAAAGGAATGTTTCATCTTGTCTAGGTAAGAATAAGAATCGCGAGAGCAGATCACGACAAGGAAAATGTCCGGGTCTGAGCAACAGACGTTTTGGGAATTTGTTCTAAGATTTCACGAAAGCGCCTCAAGAGGCGACCCAAGCAGAGAACCGGGATTGGCTGCCTTGGGGTCGATCAGTGACATCTTTGGTTCCGATTGGATGCCCGATCGAAGACATCCCTTGAGGAACAAGCTAATGGTTTCTTCTCAGCCCAATTATGAATGGTTTGTTCACTTCGTGCGAAAGCTTTCGGAACTCACGAAAATACCCGGTTACGAACATGTTCTATCGCATCTCCGCAATTGGGACACATATGCGAGCGCCTTATCGGAGATGGATATTGCTCTGAGGTTGAAGTTGGCAGGGCATTTCCCCAAGTTCGCCTTTGAAAGGGGCGAACGGAAGCCTGATCTTATTGCGGAAATTGGAAGTCAATCAGTCGATATCGAGATCACTTCTCTAAACCAGCCCTACGAAGATTCTGCTGGATTCGAAGCGTTTTCTATTGTCAACTTTGTCGCCATTCAACGCGGATGCAGAGCGGGTGGTTTATGGAGTCGTCCTCCTCGCCCAGATGAATTCGAATCAGTCAAGGCGAAGGCAAACGAAGCAATCACTGAAGCGACTGCAGGGCACAAACTCGTCCGCATGAATATTCCTGGGCTTCTAATGTGTTACATCGCGCCTGAAGACCTTTCATCGGAGATTCCTCAACAGTGGAGAGGTAGTTTTGTCATGAGAACCTCGACGGTCAAGCCGAAGAAAGACAGAATCGCATCTAAGATTCAGGAAAAGATGACCGGTCAATTGTCGGGTCCGAATCCAAGCGTTCTCTTCATTTACGATAGATTCTCGGCACCCGACGAAACGTTACAATCATTCAATGAAAAGGAACTCGAGCTTGTGGTTGGCGCATTCGAGAATCTCGCAGGAGTCGTTCTTGTCTATCAGTTTAGTGCATGGGACCATCCTTCGCCGAGGCGTGAAGACAAAGACGGCCGGGTTTTCATCGAATATTCTCTCCCGGACGGCGAATCAGAAAGATGTGTCATCTGGAAGAACATAATGCTAGATCATCGATCTGTGGTCGAGCCCATTATCGATTGTTTGTTAAGCTCGCCTGCGAATCTGACCAAGTTGTTCGCCTGAACGTTCGCCAGACGAAACCCTCCCGGCCACTCTATGCAGAGGACACGATCACTGATTCAGTGAACTCGATTGGTCGACCTAGATCTCATTACGCCCGAATTATGATGTTACTGTTGGATGCCCGGAGTGCCAAGAGCAGTTCGCAGCTCTTGCTCGAGGTTGGCGATTCCAAGGGTAGCGCCGATTGCATTGCCGGTCTTGAAGTATGCATCTTCAAAGGCCTGAATGTTGATGGGATACGCAGAAAGGGGTGGCAGTGTTTGAGGGTTGGCATCTGGCATCCTAATCTGTAGAGCTAAGGCCGTGGTTGCAAATGTTTGGATTGATCCTGCAACCAGCTTCCAGATCGATGAAAGATAGATGGCTCTTTCGTACACCGTCCTCTCTAACCTCTTGATAGGAACAGCGACGTGACTGTTGTACTCGTCTGGTGTTCTCGGGAAACTGTGAATGGCCAAGCGCAGTTCGAAGAAACAGTCTGTCAAGGCAACAAACACTTCGTTCAGCGCTACCCTTCGATCGTCGAGGGGACGGAGGGCCAGCTCACGTTTCGCCTTTCTCTCTTCGAAAATGTAGGTTGAGATCACACCCAGAAGCGCACCGCTCAGGGTTCCTACAACCCCGATGAGCGTGTCTACTTCTGTCAAAGCCCCACCTCCGGAACCGTGCAGGACTACAAAAACATCCTAGAATCACTTATCGAGATTATTTCAAGGAACTATCCTGATTGGTCGGACTGTTACTATTCAGCGTAGGAAAGAATCTACAGCGTAGAGTATCTTAAGAGGGTCCAATTTGTTTTACTCTTCAAGTTGGCGCCAACGGACGAGTTCACCGTTCGTGGGAGTGGACCTATTGGTCCGTACTGGGCACCTATACCGTACTCTTGGCCCAATACCCCTACAAGACGCGGCGTCCGACGAAAAAGGAAGCGAAGACACTGGAAGCTGCTTTCCTCTGTCACTGGAAGGATAGATGTCTATCTAAAGCAAGGAAGATCAGAAACACCTAGCCATGGGGCTGCGGCTTGGCTTGCTGACAGCTTAGGGCTGTTCACGAAACAAATAGAAAGGTACAGTGTTAGGGAGTTTTTCAAGAGATACGCCAAATTTCTCGCGAGCATCCGTCAAAGACATGTCCTCTTGGTTGAAATAGACTATGAGGATGTATCTGCAGGAGCCAATCAAGGCCCTGACAATATAGACGAATTAATGGCGAGAGTCTCCGATTTTCTTGCTTCTCGAGGAGAGGGCAACAAAGTGTTGTTTTCAACGATTGGAAGAACAAACCATGGTTTGAAAGACGACCTGGACATCACAATGGAGGCTCAGTACAATAGAAAGCATGGCCACGGTAAACCCGGGATGGAGATTCGGATCCTTGCGATCCCCTCGGTACTCGTTAGGAAACCGCGCGAAGCTGACAGAGATTACGAGGTTCGGACAAAGAAGCTCTATCTTGGGTTAAGCGATGTCGGTAAGGAGAAGTTCGCGATGCGATACGAAAATACAGCGAAAGTTCTCCTCAGAGAATATGAACGTCAGTTGTACAAGTTTTTCGAAGTTGCAAAATCAACTCGATGGCTTCACCATGAGTGGGGGAAGACAACGGAGGACTTGAAGCCTCGAGTCAAATTCTGAGCCATTGGTCGAATGTTTTTAGATAGTCGCTCGTTGAAGCTTGGATTGATCTCATGAGTCTATTCAGTAATCCTGTGGTCGTCGATCTTCTGGCGAGATACCGGCCTATTGCGGCGATGGGCTATTCCTCGGCGCTCCTTGAGTGGGATCTTGAAATTAACATGCCTGAGGCAGGTGCTGCTGCCCGGGGCAAGGTTCGAGCCGAGCTCTCGCTCCTCAGCCAGAAGATGGCTCTCGATCTCGCAGGCCTCGTCGAGAAAGCGGATAATCAGAAGACGCTGAACGATGCGGAAAAGGGGATTGTCCGGGTTATCAAGAGAGAGCTTGATTTTTACAGGAAGATTCCTCCTAAGCTGATAGAAGAGCTGCAGAGGGCGACGGCCGAGGCGTCGATTCCCTGGAGAGAAGCCCGGGCCAAGTCAGACTTCGCCAGATTCCAGCCGCATCTTGAGACGATTACAGAGCTGAAAAGGAAACAGGCCGAGTATCTCGACCCGTCTACTCAGCCCTACAATGCATTGCTTGATCTTCCTGAAGAGGGTCTCAGGATGGAGGATCTCGACAGGATCTTCCAGCAACTAGTCCCGGCTCTCAAACGGATCCTTGCAAAGACCCTCTCGTCAGGCCATTTCCCAGAGAAGCATCCCCTGGAGGAGGTGGACTATGACGTTCCATCTTTGAAGCAGGCTAACAAGGAGATACTGTCTCTCCTAGACATGCCAAGCAAAAGGTTCCGGCAGGACGTCTCGACGCATCCCTTCTCGACAAGGATTTCCGGGGACGATGTGAGAATAACGACCCGGTACGAGCCGAAGGATTTCCGAGCCTCAACATTCGGACTAATCCATGAATGCGGCCATGCGCTGTACGAGTTGCAGGTGGATCACGAGCTTGATCTGACCCCGACCGGGACGGGCGTGTCCTCGGGTATTCATGAGTCTCAGTCGCGTTTCTGGGAGAACGTTGTCGGGAGGAGCCGTCAGTTTACGCCTCTCGTCTATCCACTGCTCAAGAAGAACCTAAGCTTCCTAGACAAGTATAGCGTGGACCAGGTCTATGCGTATTTCAACACGGTACGGCCGAGCCTGATACGGGTCGAGGCGGACGAGGTCACATACAACTTCCACATCGCCATGCGCTACGAGCTGGAAAAGAAGTTGCTCGAAGGAAAAGTCAACGTGTCAGAGCTACCATCGGTCTGGAATGATATGATCGAGGAGTATGTAGGCAAGAGACCGCCAAACGATGCTGAGGGAGTCTTACAGGATGTTCACTGGTCATGGGGACAGTATGCGATTTTTCCGAGCTATTCGCTAGGGAATGTGGTGGCGGGTATGCTCTGGAAGATGTTGTCGAAGCAGGGACTATTGCCAGTCAAGGATGCGAAAAGTCTGATCACATTGAAGGCGTGGCTGGCTGAGAACCTCCACAAGCCCGGAGCGACCTATGCTCCGAAAATACTGTTGACGCGGGTCTTCGGAACAGGCTACGACCCATCAGGATTAGTAAGCTATCTAGAAAACAAGTATCTCTCGATGAGCTAGGTTCAACCAGCTGGTTGAACCTTGATGTATCGCGCGACCAACCTGCTTAAGTAGTACACGCGTTGAGTGTACTACTTGATGCGTCATGGCGGAGCAGATCGTAAAGGTTACCAGAAAGGGGCAGGTCACCATTCCGGTGGACCAGAGGAAAAGATTCAGTATCCGAGAAGGTATGAAGTTGGTTGTAAGGGATTCGCCCCAAGGCATTCTTTTGAGCCCCGTGACTCCTATCGAAGACCTCGCCGGGGTTGATGCGGGAACGGTTTCGGTCGAGGAAATGAAAAAGAGACTTGACAAGATGCGGTCTGAGGACCGTTATTGAGTCCCCCGACAGTAGATACTCGATTCTTTCTCACACATTTCCTCGCTGA
>JAJPJY010000111.1 GCA_021323995.1 bacterium
ATCGGGATGACCTTCTCCACCATTGGCGTGCCGAACGTGATTGTTCCTGTCTTGTCGAAGGCTACAGCTTTCGCCCGTCCAATCTGTTCTATGGCGGCGCCGGTCTTTACGATGATTCCCTTCTTGGCCGCTCTGTTAACTCCGCTTATCACGGCCACAGGTGTCGCGAGGATGAGCGGACATGGGGTCGCGACAACGAGGACTGCTAGAATAGTTACAGGATTCTGGGTGAGGAGGAAACCGAACAGTGCCACCGCCAGCGTTATCGGTGTGAAATAGACGGCGTAGTGATCTGCCAGGCGTTGGATGGGTGGCTTCTCATGCTGGGCCTTCCTCACGAGCTCGACTATCTTTGCATACTGGCTCTCCCCGCTGACCCGCGAGGCACGCATCTGGATCGCACCGCCGGTGTTTATGCTACCACTGAGAACTTGATCGCCCGAATGCTTTGGCTTCGGCATTGGCTCCCCTGTCAGAGCAGATTCGTCTATCTCTGAGCTTCCAGAAACGATTGTTCCGTCGACCGGCACTAGATCTCCTGGACGGACAACCAGCACGTCTCCAACTCGAACCATTTCAACCCCAATCTCTTCCAACGTTCCATCAAGCTTCGTCAACCGAGCGATTCTTGGTGCTCGGGCAAGCAACGCTTTGAGTGATGAAGAAGCTCTGCCAAGCCCATAGTCTTCGATCGCCTCCCCTCCTGACTGCATCAACACGATAATCACACCGGCGAAGGCCTGGTCCATCAGTATGGCAGCAACTATCGCCAGCATCGCCACGATATCAGCGGCGAAGTGTCCCCTAACCATTCCACGTAGTGTCTTCCAGACGATTGGAACTCCCCCAACCACAAGGGTCGCCAGCCAGATTGTGCGAGAAGTTGAAGAATCAGCAAATCCGAACTGGAAAACGGTCCCGGCTAAGAGTCCGGCGATTGCGAAGAAAGGAATTGGATAGCGCCTAACTATGCCATTGAGATTGAGAGCCGAGGACTCCATTGTGAGCACCCTGATAGTGCGCTCTGCTCTATGTTTTTCCTGGTTCGCCAATCACGGACCTTGAACTAGTTGAGCCTCGGTCGAGATGGTCATGGCGAAACAATCCTTCCTCCAGTCGATATTGAGCTAAGTCTTGGTTCAAGATGCGAGGTCGCCCACGAAGAATAAGCAAGAGCGAGAGAGGCTACTAGAACGGCGTATTCTAGAAACGAGTAATTGAGCGGTGCAACTTCTGGCTGCATTAGATGAGCTTGGTCAGCAACGACTTGAAGGATGTTCAAGGCCGCGGCAGTAACGCCAAATCCTCGACCAACCATGGGGCGTTTGTAAATCAGCGGAACAGTCGCTATTTCGACAGATAGGATTACGACGAAAAATATCAGCCAGAGCGGAGACACGTCAGACTGCGGCCGAGTTTCAAATCCTATCGGTGGCGGAAATTCCAGCGCCGTCAGGACAAGAATCACAATGATCGAGAAAAGAACGGCTCTCCTTGCCGTTGAAGGGGAGATCATGCCAAGTTTGCCTCCGTGCCAGCTTTCAGAGATAATGCTCCGATCTCATAGACGTCTGAGACGATCAAGCGTTCAAGGCTGTATAGCCCGAGCGTACACAAGTCTGACATTCAACTTACGTTGTGTTGCAGATCTAATTGGCGGGGATCGTTAAACCACTCAGAAACCTCTGGTGTAGCCATGAACTCGTGAAGTAGCTTGGAGTTGACCTCGGCCTTCGAAAAAGAACAGCGAGAAAAAAAGAGCTGTTTTTCTGTGGAAATTCTTTGGATTCCAATCAGAGCGGAGGCTTGCACGCGGCAGGGACTGCGTAGGGAGGCGGGAGATTGGTGCCGGACGCGGAGATATAGTTGGGCGTCCCGCATACTGCGTTGAAGAGGCTCGCGCGGCGCATGTTTGCGTTGTCGAAATTCGTAAGCTGGCTAGCAGACAGCCCGGTCAGGGTCGATCCGTCAAAGTTCGCGTACTGAAGGTTGGCACCTTGGAAATTGGCGCCACTGACGATCGCCCCAGCAAAGTTCGCATATCGGAGGTTGGCTCCGGCGAAGTTCATGCCTGTGAGGTTGCAGCCTGCGAGACTAGCGTGCTCAAGGTTCCCAGTCGTGATGCAGGTCGAGTAGCTTATGATCTCCGAAGTGGTCTGTGTGGTTGTGCCTGAAACCTCTTGGGCGAAGAGGGTGTAGAGGCCCGGAGAGCCAAGAGTGACGCTGCCGGTCCAGGAGTTGGTTGCCGGGAAGTTGACCAGAGTCGCTGTCGTCCAGGCGGAGCTGCCCGATGCGGGCGGCGTGGAGGCTATTCCTGAAACTGCTGCGACCTGTACCGTCCCGCTGGCGAGCAGAGGATCTCCTAGAGTGTAGGGGAAGGAGGGCGGGTTGAAGGTCTGCGAGACTTTGAACTGGAACCAGAGTGCTGGAGTCCCGATGAACTGTTGGGCATCGGCGGATGCACCTGCAAGAGTCGAGCCCAGTACCGGGTTGCTGACATCGGCCGTCGGGACCGTTATCGTGATCATCCCAGGCGCGGCCGCAGTGTATGTACCGTTAACCACGTTATGGCTGACGGTGGTTCCCGCGGTTCCTGTTGTGATGTTGCCCGCGTAATAGAACAGTCCTGTGAGGCCCGTCGCTCCGTTTGAGACGCTGACAAAACTCTGGTACCAGAGAATCATCTCAGCGTAGTTCGTGGCGCCACCGTAGGTCCACGTGATCTCCCAGTGTTCGCCTAGCGCCCCTGTCGCCGGGGTCATGATGTTTGTGAGGTTCTGGACTTTGATGTTGACGTTGAAGGCTTGCTGGCCGCTGGCGAGGGTGCGATAGTCGCTGAACCATGCCTGTAGGATGTCGAGCGAGTTCGCCTGCGTCCCCCCAACGCCAGTCGCCGAGTTTGGCTGTCCGGTCTGGAAGTTTCCTGGGCCGAGGTTATCGGTTCCGGTTAGGGTTAGTGGGTTGCTCGTCACGAACTGTCCGCTCGTCGGCTGTAGTATCGAAACACCTGAGACGGGAGTTTGAGGGCCAGGGTTGCAGTTCAACCCAAAAGTTCCTTGCAGGCACTCAACGATTAGGCCAACGTTGGGGGTGCCTATTCCGGTTACCGGGTTCCAGCCGGGTCCTGGCTGATACTCTTGCGGTGGACCTTGGCTGTTTCCGCTGCCCGCGGCGAAGCTGGTGACTTGGTGCATTACAGTGCTGTAGGAAGGAGAGTTCAAGATCTGATAGGCGACCTGGTTGTAAAGCCCGAACGTCGAGTATTTCGTATTGTTCAGCGCGCTCTCCATTACCCCGATCATTCCCGCGTACGCGGGCGAGGCGAGGCTTGTGCCCTCCACTCCAAAGACGGGGGACTGCTCTACGCACTCGTTGCAGTAGATCCAGACGCCAGAGCCGCCAACCGCTGCCACGTCGGGGATTCCCCTGTCCAGGTTGAAGGTGCTGGGATTTACGCCAGGGGGCCAGATTGGGGCGCTGCCGACCAGCTCAGGATTTGTCAGCTGATTCTGAGACACGCCTGCGCTGTTGAGGTAAGGATTATTCTCGTACTGGTAGGCGGGACGCGGGCCTATACTATACCCACCGCCGCTTCCTCCATTATTCGAGAGACAACTGTATCCTGCCCAAGCTCCCTCGTTCGCCCAGCTCGTCCCGGAGAGTGTCAGAACCGTTCCACCGACGCCGGTGACAAAGGGATCTGCGGCAGGAAACTCTGGGGCGGTGACGCATGTGGACCCGTTAGGGGTGGAATTGCTCCCCCAGTCGCCCGACGACGCGAGTACCGTGATCCCTGTCGCAGCGGCCATCCTATAGAACGGATCTGTGAAATTGCCATCTCCACCAGTCATAGGACCTCCCGCATAGTTCGTATACGCTACGCACTCGCACCCGCCAAAACTCTGTGAAATTATGTTCCCATAATGTCCTGCTATGGCGGTCGCTACGGCTTCGTCGAGTCCGACTCCTGCGTCGAACGATGTCATGCTGACCAGGTTTGCTCCGGGGGCTGTTGCGTGTGACCATTCCACGTCGAGAGCGGTCTCGCCGTCCCATCCGATTACTGGTGCTGCGCCCTGAAGATCTGCTACTGGAACTTGGGAAGTGATGCATGTCGTGTTTCCTATTTGGTTGCATGTGAATTGGCCGGTGACGTCTCTGACTGTGTTGGTCGAATTGATCGTGGCCATGCTGACTATGGGGATGGGTAGCCCGAACTCGGTTGAGAACTCGGCAATGTCGGCCTGGATTGTCGGGTCTCCGTAGCCCGCGTCGATGAGTACGATTGTCTGTCCGGACCCGTTGTGTCCGTTACATATCAGGCTGGTTTCGTTGTAGGCTCCCTGGACTTGTTCGGGGATTAGCCAGAAGCTCGATTCTACTGCTCCGTAGGGTATCGGGGATCCGCATTCTGTCGGGTTGGGGACGGTGAGGCACGGGGTCTGGATTGATCCTGTTGAGGGTGTGCACCCGGGCGGTTGCACGGGAGTCGAAGATGCCATTGGAACATAGTAAGTATAATTCTCCAAACCCACAGCTGCTGTTACGGAAGAGCCGAAGGTGGCGGGGAGGGAGAGAGGGTTGACGTTCGCGTAGAACGTTCCAAGGTTTCCATTATTGAACAAGTCGAGCGTGGTGCCGAATGCACTGTCAAACTGGGACACTGTCCCGTCGAGATTCAGAAAGAGACGCGACTGATCCGTGTATGTCTGAATGCCGAGAGCGGAGAAGTAGTTGACCGCCGCTGCATAGTCGGAGGGTGAAGGAGCGAACAGGTTCGAATACTGGTCGCTGGTGAGGAACTGGTGGTACTCGGGCGAAGAAGGCGTGTACAATGCTTGCAGAACCTGATCGAGCAAAGCACGATTCGTCAAGAATCCCACAGACACCGCGATCGTCTGGCCTTGACTCATGGGTCCGAGGAGTTGGGAGGTCGCAGTCGAGGCGGCCGGGCCTCCGATCACAACAGTCCCCGATGATGCGTTGACCATCGGGAGCATTCGAGTGGCCCCACTCAACGCGAACAGTGTTATTGCGAGGATGGCGGCGATTCGTCTGGAATCCCAGACCTTGAAAACTTGACTTCTCCGCATACTGAACCAGTAAGCTGACCCCGACTGTTTTCGTAGATATATGCAAAGTTCCGCGAAGCAATATTATTGAGAATTGATAATGTTGCGATTCGATATATCATAGAGGAACACGTTTATCCCTAGTGAACCCTCACATTGACCACACAAACATTCCGCATTCTATCTCGACCCTACCACCTATCCAGAAATTAGGGCTACAGAAAGAAAACTACGCGCGACATTCCAATGATTCATTCTTCAGCCGTTGAACGGACAGCCGGTCGACTGATCCAAGCTCTGAACGTTTACCATGGTTCAGGAACTTCCCAAAAAATAGGGGAGTAAGGGCTTATTCTAGGAGCATTCCAAGATTCTGCCAACAGAACAGACAAGCATCTCCCGTACGATTGTACGCATAGAACCAGAAACAGGAACGGCAGTTCTGCGTCACGAGATTAGTCAACATACCCTAATTTTCTTTAGGGTCTTCTGCCGGCCAGATCTTAACACAGACCGCTCAACCCGTTCGTATCACCGAGCACGAACCTCTCGCCGACCTTTAGCATCCCCATGGACCCTCAGCCGTTTCCAAGGCGATTCCCAGGGAATAACAGGATGATCATGAGGATCATCTGTAATCAAGGGCCATGGATCGAAGCATCGTAGCTACTCACTATGAGAATAACCGTGAACCAAACGGCGCTCAACGAAACAAGTTGCCTATTGAACTGAAATGCGAGAAGCTTGTTCAAGCTGTTGCATCTTGACAATTGCAAGCCTCATCAACTCTTTGAAACTGTCTACTTTCAACATAGCTCCTCTCTCCAATGTGGAGAAATCCCGCTTAAACTCCTGCGTACTTTCGTCCCATTTGACATACCATAGGGCCTCCCTTGTCTTCTCCGTAAGAGGAATGTCGACCGCAGAAAGGTCAATGCCCCATTTCTTGAGCAGAGCCTGTCCTTTTTTCGATTTGAGTACATGGTTCTTGAAATCACGTTCACGGATTTCCATGAGTCCTTGCGAATTGCCCAATCTATCAGCAGTCTCCTTAAGCAGCGCGTACTTTCCGAACTCTTCAATTCCCAAGATCCAAAGTCCTACGGCATGGTGAAGTCCACCTTTTTCCGCAACATAGCTCCCCGATTGCCAGAAGTTCAGGGCGCTTCGGAAACACTCAGTAAGGCTTTGCGGAATCCTATTCACCGGAATAGGGTACACTTTGTTTCGAGATTTCAAGCCTAAGCCTTAGGCTCCACCAAAGGCTCCTTCGCGACGAGTTGTTGCTCGACCATGCGCTCAACATAATCAGACTGGATCACCATATCCCCAGAATTGGTGGTCAGGACATAGTGATCTGACCCTTTGCCTATGACAAAGGCGTCAATTTCTTTTTGGTCACGAGTAATTACTTTGACAAAAGGGGTTCGTGTAGCCTGGAAGATGACGCCATGTGAATAGGCTGCCATAAGAAGTGCCAACGCGTAAGCGTAGGACAGTAGCAACCATACAACAAGCGGCAACGTCGGATTAAGTTCAACTAGTGCAGTCCATTCCAGGATCAGCACGCCCCAAATCATTGCAAGCCCGAGGAAGGGAGTCTGCTTGGAAGCTTTTAGAATTGACACCATCAAAGCCTGTGTTCTATGACTCACCATTGACTCGTATGTCTGTAGCTTAGGGAGACGCCTTGCATTGACGATGGTGGCAAACGCGATAGGCAAGTAGAATACCGTCAGCAATTCGAAGTATTCGAAGGATGAGAGAATCAATAGCAGAATCAACGGCCCTGACACCAAGTAGACAAGTTGCTGGACGAATTCAAAGACAATTACTCGAGGACTTGTATTCCCAAGGACACCCGTGAACGGTACCGACGAGAAGTACCCGGCAAGTCCTAGAAACGCTCCTGTTGCAATTATTATGGTCTGAATTCCGAAGATGGCAATTGCAATTGTGATCAATCCGCCTAGGGTGTAGAGAGTGAGCAGGACGCTGATCGGATCCAAGGGTACCGCGCCCCATTATCCGCCTTGATCGACGTTAATCGTGTTTTCGCCTAATTGGTCCCGCCGAGCTCAAGTTCAAGCCTAGACCTCGCCCAAGTTCGGAAAGAACAATACGGAAGTTTCCCTTGAAAAATCGGGCCTCAAGTCAGGACCCAGTAGAGCTTTCCACACCCGCATTGAACTCGCTTGTTCTCAACTTCGGCTACCCAGAATAGATCGCCACACCCTTCGCACCTGAAACTCTTGACCGCTGCCTCACAGGCGTCGATAAGGTCGTTTGCTTCGACATCAGTTAGGGATCCTGTATGTGACGCACGATTAGCGAACCCTTTCAGGAGAGTATTTGCTTTTTTCCAGACCGAAAGAATGTCGTCGCAATTTCTGCTGGGGTCACGTTTGAGTCGGCTTCGTCCATCCGCGCACATTTCGTTTAGGAACTCGATACACGACCGCCTATCATTTGCGTCTCCGCTACGGTAAGGAACCGCGATCTTAAGTGACTCAGCAGCTATTGCGCATTCGCGATCCATGATTGATCTCACTGCGTTACCAGCCGACTCTGGCCTGATAGCGAGGAATTGACGAGAATCATCGAATGTTTCCTTGGATTGTGTGAGCTGGATACCTATGGCTGGGCTGGACCATGGTCTAAGGGTGCAAAAGCTCCACTTGGATTGCGGCAATACGCTCTTCAGTTCCGCATACCATTCGCGGTCATGAGTGAATACTAGAATCTGGCGGTTTCCGAGCTTGTCTATGAGAATGTGAGCAACTCGGCCTCGGTGATCTCGATCAAGGCTTGAAACGATGTCGTCCAGCAATATCGGTATATCTTCTGTTTCGGATACATCTGCAAGAGCCAAGAAGATGCATAGAGCAAGACTGTTTCGGTGACCTTCTGAAAGCGTGAGCCTCGGAGAGGGTTGCGGCTTGCCGAAGAATTTTAGCTGCACCTCCACAGCCTTGTCCTCGATAGTCGTCAATTGAAGACCGTCGATCGGCTCATTCGGATGAAGTACAGACCAGAACCCTTGGATTGCAGATGAGCATCTAGAAACGATTTCTTCAACTTCGCTCCTGATGTGCCCTCGAATTGCTTCTTCCCCCGTCTCTAGTCGATTATTGAGTAGATTGACCGATGAAAGAAGCTGAGAGCGTGCTCGTATTTCTTCCAGTGACTTGGCCTTTTCGATGAACTTGAGGTCGTCCAATAGCTGTTGCAGAGGCAGAGGAGCGTCTGATTCTGACTTCTTCGCCGAATTCAAGATTGTATCAAGTGCCATTTCAGCGTTTTCTGGCAGCTCTCCATGGACGTTCGTTGTGTCGTTTAGGAAATCCACTTCGTCGAAAACTCCCAATGCCGTCCGAACGTCGATATTGGAAGGATCAGACAACCACTCCGCAAGCGTTTCGCTCTTCATCAGATGAAGAGCACGCTTGACCCCGTCAACAAATTCCCTCAAAGCGGCCCGAGCTCTGTCTCTTGCCTCCCTCACTCCGTGTAATCGATCGAGTTCGACACTCACATGAGTCTTGAGCTCTTCGACAGAAATCAGTTTACCGCAAGCTGGGCACGCAATTTCCTTGACGAGTTCAATCTCGTGAACAATCTTCTCCGTTTGGACTAACACTTCTATCTGATGGTCAAGAGCATCTAGAACTTGGGCTCTGGTCTCCTTGACCTTTTGTCGCTTGCCTTCAAAATCTTCATCCAATATTTGCTTGAGAAGCACATGTCTCCGTTGAGCTGGTTCGAGGACACTCACTTTGGCATTTAGTTCGCTCTCGAGAGTCGTTGCAAGGGTCCCTATTGCGGACGCTCTTCCAAGACCAACACCATACCTCCGCGCGATGACCTCTAGTCTCTTCAGGACTTCGGTCCGCTCTAAGGTCGCACTCCTCTCGGTGGCCTGCTCCAGGAGCTCTCCATGCGTCGCGTTGACGATAGATTCATTCGCCTGATTTTCAATTTCCTCTTTTAGTTTTCTCAGGTTGTCCGCCGCATATTCATGGGTCTGAAGCCCCAGCAACGGCAATAGTTCAGCATACTTCTGACCCTTTGTCCTGTGTATGAAGTCAGCCACTTTATCCTGGCGCAATACAGTCCTCATTAGATCCCACTCTCGGATCTTCTCCAACAGGCCTGGTGGAGAGTCCTGATATTTCACTCGACCATCTGATGATATGACAGCTGAAACGTCCCTTTCAGCGTCAAACACTAAATGAATCATTGAGGAAGCTTCCGCGGGAGCGTGCGTATTTCTGACCCCAAGCAGTTGCCTATGGCCGGAATACTCATGTGCTAAGTGTTCAATCCGTTCATTTGATATGATATACTCGAGCCCATCTACAAAACTAGATTTACCCGAACCGTTTGCACCGTAAACGACAAGGTTCTTCGACATCGGCTTCAGAGTAGCGCGATCTGCCGCGCCGCGAAACCAACTCAGTTCAATCTCTTGGATTTTCGGATGCGCCGCCTCCATCCCTGAGCAGTTTCAATATCTCTTGCGCCTCCTTCTCTAAGACGCTATGTGTAAGTGGTGACAATAGGCGATTATCTTCAACTAAACTAAGTATTCTCGATCGCACGGCGGGAGACTCTATGTTGCTCAATATGGTACGCAAGATGTCTTCGACAGATCTCAACGATGTGTTTCCTCGCGCGCGGAAATATAGAATCTTACATCCCTGTTTTCCTCGCAACTCACATTAATTCTCATCTCGACGCCACCCGCAAAAGTGAACTCTTGAACCCAATTTGCGGTCCTGATTAACGTTGTTGGGGACGCTTAACTTCGAAAGTAACTGAAACTGGGGTCCAGCCGGTCGATAGTTTCTCCGACGTCCCGAAAGTGTAGAGCACCGCGCAAAACGACTAAGTATCACTCAGGAACCGACCCTGTGATTCAAAATTGGTAGCTGAAATCACAGAGTCGTTCGCTTTAGACAATCACGCCTCCCCGTCTATCCTCTTTCGCGTCAAATTAGACTTTCAGGAATCCGCCGAAGTAATTACCACCGTCTCAGGAAAACTTTCGACGCAAGATGGTGTCGTAGTCTCATACCTCTTCGAGGAATACCTGAATAGGTCTGCCGAAGCACCGGCGCGACTCACCGCAAAAGGTACTGTCTTCGACCAGCAATACTTCAAACCAGCAAAATATCTTACCAGTCTCGTCGGCGAACTTAACGAGCATTCCCTCAAGCGAATTGACGATTCGAGAGTCAAGGACCCCAAGCGAGATGTGAAACTCAAGTTAGAGATTAGCGTAAAAATGCTTGAGTCTGTCGCATTGATTGACCAATTGAGGGAGGTTGAGCCGAAAACACTCATACCTGGAAAGGTCCTCACCGTCCCACGGTATCAGGGAGGCGAATCGCAAGCGAACATCATTGTTCGAGGATGGTACGACAATAACTTTCAGAGTGATAAGAACTCCGGATGGAATCTATCGGGTAATGGTAACCCAACATTTCTTCAATTCAAAGTGGTGAAGGCCGAAATTCCACACAGAATACCTGCGACTGATTGGATTAGCGACTACGCCCCAAAATTTGGGTTAGGTCATCACATCGTCGTTGAAATGCCTTCGAAGGATGGACCTCTTTATCGGGAAACCTCCGCCTATCTGACAAAAGCTGAGGAAGCATTCGGAAGGTGGGATACCAAAGGCGTCTTCAGCAATTGCAGAGAAATCGGAACACTTCTCGACAGGGCGGTCAAGGACAAGTATGGAAAGGACTCTTTTGCATACGGGGAGAAGTGGGGGCGAGCGTTTGCTCGATTCAGTGATTGGGCATCCTTCGACTTGCACCTTGAAGATTTGAAGAAGAAGTATAAGCCCGATGATGTTAGAACAGACCGCCCCGATTCCGAGAGCCTCCTTCTCAGCACGAAGATTCTAATCAAATACGCACAGGAAGTCGGGGTCTAAACTGTCCATCTTAGGAACTGAGAAAACTTTAGAGCGATTGGTAGACGATAACTAAAACACTCCCAGAGGCTTTCGAGTTAGAGAAAATTTGGAATCTCTAAGTCAGAGTCCGATGTAACAGTACGTCACACCATAGCGTAAATACCGATCGACACATTGTCGATGTTCGACTCACATGACAGAAGGTTACTTTTCC
>JAJPJY010000156.1 GCA_021323995.1 bacterium
CCAGAGTCTCTAACAGCTTACCATAAGGGCAAGCTATCGCAACATTGTCGAATCGTTCAACCAATCCCGGCTGAATCTTGACCGCTCTTGTCAACAGAACGTCATCGCTTTCCGTATGGGTAGTTACTGTCCGACTGTTCCATAGACAGTATTAATACTACCCTTTAGGTAGCGCTTTTCACAACTTATGCCAACAAAAACCGGGGAGAATCGTGAGAGGAAGATTGTGATTTCGCAGGACGGACCCTACATTGTATCAGCGGGAATCCCGCTTACCATGGATATCATCGAGCCTAACGCTGAGGGCCTTTCTTGGGATTGGAAGGAAGCGAAGACGTTCAAGACCAGTGGAGACTACAAGTTATGTCGTTGCGGACACTCCAAGAACAAACCATTCTGCGATGGCTCACATACTGACGTTAACTTCGATGGAAAAGAGACCGCCACACGGCAGCCGTACGTGCGACAAGCTGAGGTATTCGACGGTCCGACAATGGCGTTGAGTGATGTGGAAGATCTATGCGCGTTTGCCCGGTTCTGTGATCCAGGAGGCAAAATCTGGGGACTGATGGAACAATCAGACGATCCCCAAGTTCGCAAGCTCGTCATTCGCGAAGCAATGCACTGTCCCTCAGGCAGACTAGTGTTGAATGAGAAGAAAACTGGTGAAGAGATCGAGCCTAATCTCAAGCCCTCAATAGGCGTAGTGGAAGACCCGGCACTCGGCGTCAGCGGTCCGCTTTACGTTCAGGGAGGAATCAGAGTAGAATCCAGTAATGGAACACCCTATGAGGTGAGGAATCGGGTAACCTTATGCCGTTGCGGGGCTTCAGTCAATAAGCCGTTTTGCAACGGTAGCCACGCCAGCATCCGGTTTAGAGATGGACTGGTAGAATTCTCCAAGCCCAAGAAAAGATAAGAAACCGGACATACGAAGTCTTCCTAGGGACAGGCACTGGAAACATAGTAGCTTTTGAGCGGTGTGATTGAAGTGGTCGAAAGTCTGAAGGAGGAAGCGTCGCTTAACTGTCCTTATGGGAGACTGCTCGAAATATTAGGCAAACCCCACACTCTCTCGATTCTCTACAGCCTACAAATTGACTCCCCCTTGCGATTCACGAAGATTCAGAAGAGTCTGGGCCTACAGCCTAAGATCCTAACGACACGGCTTCAGGAACTGGTTGACTATGAGCTCTTGTCTCGTAAATCCTACAACGAAATACCGCCGCGAGTAGACTATGAACTCACCACTAAAGGAAAAGACCTCGGTAAGCTGTTCGACGAACTGCGTGCGTGGTCTAACAAATACAAGATCCCGGATAGGCCTCGCGGCCGAAGAAAACGCGCAAACTAGCTAACGCGTTCTGCCAGGGACTTCCACTTACTATCCATGGCGAAAGTTACTTGCCTTCTGTGCTCTTGATAGTATTAATACTGCCCTTTTAGCAGTATCGGCAGCATTAGAAATGTCGGTCGAAGTAGCAAACGTAAGCCCACCGTCAGAAACCCATGATAAGTGGGAGAGACTTCCAAGCGAGGAAACGGTACATCGAACCATTTCCGCTCTAAAAAGCCGAGGAATAAACGCGGAGTTCGTCCACAGCCGACAGGAAGCACTGGAGCTGGTCACTGGATTGATTCCACCCGGGGTCGAGCTGATGATGGCCAGTTCAAGGACACTGGACGAGATTGGATTCTTGGCCCTCTTGAAATCAGGCAAGCATCAGTGGATCAACCTGAATGATCTTGCATCCGGGGAAAAGGACCCGGCTAAACGTGCTGAGCTGCGCAAGCGTAATGTCAACGTTGACTATTTTCTCGGGAGCGTTCACGCGATCACGGAGAGTGGAGAGACGATCGTGGCTAGCGCTAGTGGTAGCCAGATACCGTCTTACGCTTTCACATCGAAGAACGTGATATGGGTCGCAGGGACGCAGAAGATTGTGCCAAACCTAGAACAGGGCTTGAGAAGAGTCCGAGAGCACTCACTAGACCTCGAGAGCGCACGGATGAGAAGCCTGGGATTCCCTGGAAGCGTGATCGCGAAGATCTTGATCGTTGAACGAGAGCTCCCCCAACTCGGGAGAAAGGTCTCAATGATCCTAGTCAACGAAAAACTCGGATTCTAAGCAAAACGGAAGAGAAGTCTTTAGGGCCGAAGACCACCAAGGTTCCGACCCACGCTTTGCCGTTCTCGAAGATCCGACTTTCGTATCACGAGAACGCACACAATCGAACATTTCGCGACTGGTAACGGGTTTGGTAATGGTAAATGGTACCAGCTATCGAAGCTGGAAGCATGGGATGGTACCAGTCTCGGCGAGAGTGATGATTAGTTGGAACCGCGTTGAAGTGACTCTAACTCCTTGGCAATGCCGGTTGCCCATTCCCCGATCGCGGTCCAGTCACGGAAGTCGCCTTCTTGCATTGCCTCTCGCACCGTCGCACTTTTCGCCAGCAAACGAATCCCGAGCCCGTGCTGACTGACTTTGAATCCTCCGTAGAAGACGTGATGATCGCGAGGATTGATGATCCTCTTGAAGTCAGCAATGTCATAGGGAATACTTGCTTCCAGCAGGTCTCTCCCTTTCTTGTCTGTCTTGCTGGTGCCCGTAGGTCCGCTGCTGAACAGCCAGACAGGCTTCTTGGCCAGTAGCTGCTGGTTCTTGGTGACGAACTCATGGGCCTGTTTCATCCACTTGCCGAGGAAGACAGCGCTTCCGATCACGAACGCATCATAGTCCTCTGGCCGGGATACTTTGTCCACTGATTCCGCGATAGTATCAACACCGTTCTCCCGCATCTTGTCCGCGACGAAGTCGGCGATTCCCCTGGTGAACCCGTACTTACTCGCATACGCGACTAGTACCTTCATCGGTTTGGCCTTTGGGGCTTTAGATGCTCCTCGAGACTCCGAGTTGCAAGGACCGTTCGTCTATCGAGAAGAACGCGACTGCCAGCATTATCTCCGCGACGAATATCAGTAGGAACCCTACTAGAATGATTGTTGTTGCGGCGCCTATCAGGTAGAGTAGACCTGCTGTTGCGAATGCATGAACGTTTAGTTTTGTGGCGATCGTGGTGTAGCTCCTTCTGACATAGGCAGCGGAGACGATTAGAAGAATCCAGATGACTGCCAGTCCCGCAAGGGCGGTGAGTATCAGCGCGACCCAGTCTCCGGTCGGGACGGTAGACGGGTTGAAGTTTGGCCCGAAAGAGTTCGGAGTCAAATTGTTCTGTCCCAGGAACCTGTAGAAGCTGCCTGCGACAACAAGTGACCCGACAATTATGCCGACAATGCCGAGGACTATTGCGACCAGCATGTTGTTGAAGATTGAAGTGTCCTCGAGAAGATCGGAGATGTTCTTGACCGCGATGAGCAGGAGAATGAATCCGGCGATTCCAAGAATCCAGCCGACGCTCGGAGCTGGAGCCAACAGGACAAGAATTGCCCCTACTCCGCCCAGGGTCTTAGCGTTCGATATCGAAGCCATCATTCACACCTGACTAGTTGGTTCTCCCTTTCCACCATTCTGACTGCTTCATGCCCCAAGAGGCCCAGACTGCTCCCATGACCCCGATGAAGGCCAAGATGATCACAACCACCAGTGCAATGTTCTGATAGACGCTGAAGCTTCCAGCATAGAAGAACAGCCACAGAATCACAGCAATCATAGAACCAAAGAAAGTCGCGATTGAAACGCCCACTCTCCACCCCATTCCCTCAGGTCTCACAGGGCCCCGAGGCAACTCACTACTCGTGTTGAGTTCCGA
>JAJPJY010000104.1 GCA_021323995.1 bacterium
CCAGACGTTAACAATTCTTACGGGCCAAGTGAAGCCACGTACTAGCAACTTCGCAAAATCGGTAAGGGAAAGCATCTTTGCAGAAACAACAGCCAAATCACAAGATGATTCATACCCATTGAAACCGCAACGGATCCTACACGACTTAAGGGAAGCTTTGAAGCGTGACGACATTCTAGTAAGTGATGTCGGCGATCACAAACTCTGGATCTCAAGATTGTTTCCAACCTATGAGCCCAATACGGTGCTCATTTCCAACGGATATGCCAGCATGGGCATCGGACTCCCGGGAGCAATAGCGGCCAAGCTAGTCCATCCTAATCGGAGAGTAGTCGCGGTCTGTGGAGATGGAGGATTCCTCATGACGGTCCACGAACTAGAAACCGCTGTCCGGCTCGGAGTAGGTGTTACTGCAGTGGTGTTCCACGACAACGCGTACGGATCAATAAAGAGAAAACAGCTCGCACGATTCGGCCGGACATCAGGAGTCGATTTCGGGGACCCAGATTTTGTCCAGTTAGCCACGGCATTCGGCGCTAAAGGCTACCGTCCCAGCAGAGCTTCCGAGCTGGTCTCTATTATCGAGAATGCTATCGACTCGAATAAGCCAAGCGTGATCGATGTTCCCGTAAACTACTCGTGAGACCTACGTTCGAAGCAACGAAAGTCTAGGGTTTGCCTCTTACCCTAATGGTTCTGAGAATAATCCAGTACGCCAATGCTCCGATCCCGGCGAGCGGCAACGAAACCATCAAGAGGTTGGAGACGACTCCTGTGCTCAGCGCGCTTCCTCCGAAAGCAGAATCTCGAAGAGCACCTGCCGCGAGGCTCAGAGGGTTGTACTCGGCTATCGTGACAATGGGTGCGGGTAAGTACTGAGAAATCGTTGAAGCCGGATAGAAAATCGTGCTGATCGTAACCAATGAGACTTGGAGTGCTTGGGCATAGACCCAGTAAATCTCTCCCACCCTTGAAATGCTGGCAAAGAAAGCAGCAAGACCCGCTATGCCGGTCGCCAGGATGAATAGAAACGGTAGAAGTAGAATCGCATTCAGAATTCCCTGCGGCGGAATCGCGACGAATGCGATTATCAAGAGGAGGCCGGAATACACGATCCCTCCGAGGCCTCCGGAGATAATGTATGCCGCTACGAGACCTGAGGTTCTAACTGGCAGCGTCATGTAGTATTGAACTACGCCCTCGCGGAGGGCCAACCAGATTCGTCGTCCAGTATCGGTCGCAGCTGAGAACAATCCCATTACTACGATCCCTGGCACGAGGAATCGGAAATAGTCGAATCCTACTAATCCCTTGTAAACCAGCCCGGTGACCAGCATGTCTGATACGTTGAGGCTGATCAGTATTGCCATCAGCCACTTGGTCCGGAAAAAATAGGAAAAATCTGTCCGTGCAATATGAACTAGACGAGAAAACTCGCTCAAGCGGCCTTGACGCCCTCGATGATCTTGTCAACGATCCCAGCGCTTAGTGTGAGAGTTCCTAGGGCTACCCCGACGACGACAACTACGGCAAGGATTGGATTGAGAAGAAGGTTCGTATCGACACCCAGCACCCACCTCGTCAAATCCGAACCATAGGTTAGAGGGCTGAAGACGGCAATTGGAGAGTAGAAGCTTGGTATGAAGATGAGAGGGTAGAAGACGGTGCTGAACCTGACAAGGACAGCGGATAGCCCTGCGATCATGGCGTTGTAGATGTCGATCGACTTGAAGGCGATGAAGGAGAATGATATCATGATGCCTGAGATTCCCAACCCCAGCGTTGTGAGAGCTACTAGCGCGAAGAATGCTCCGGAAAGAGTCAGCTGGCCTGTAAAAGCAAGAACTCCGATGAGAGGAGGACCCGCCCGCAGCAGCGTAGCCATAACGCCGTAAATCGCCTGCGACTCCAAGAAACCCCTCCTAGACACGGGCAAGGAGAGGTAGTAGGGCAACTCACCTTCGTGCGCCCGTTCGACGAAGCGACGCCCAACGAATGATGCAGAGTCAAAGACGGTAATTATCATGAGACCTACGCCGTAGAAGAGGAAATAGTTCGGAACCTTGTTTGATTGTACCAGATGCGACATCAAGGATCCGAATATGCCGAACTGCAGGGCAAATAGTGCCCAAGAGAGTATGAGCCCCATTTTCTCTGCGACAATCATACTAATGTTGAATCTAGCGAGAGTCAGGACTCGGTTCATTGGTTATCCACAAGACCTTTTCCTGTGAAGTGTAGGAATACATCGTCGAGCGATGGCTCAGTTATCTTGATGGTCGAGATTTTCGCTCCCATGTTGTAGCTTGCTGAGGTCATCCGTGGGACCCAATCTTCAGCTTTCGAAACGTTTGCTCGAAGCTGATCTCCTCCAGGAGACACCGTAAACGTGCCTCCTAGAGTCTTTAGACCCTCCAGCAGCTTGCCAGGTACGGGGTCCTCGAAGCCAACTTCGACAACATCTCCTCCAGCAATCGCGTCCTTCAGCTTAGGAATAGAATCACGGACAATCAGTCTTCCCCCGTAGAGAATCGTGACCCTGTCAGCCAGATACTCTGCTTCCCTAACCTCGTTGGTCGCAACGATTATCGTCGAACCTTGTTTCCTCAGCTCAAGGATCTTGTCCCAGATCTTCCTCTTCCCTCTCAAGTCCACCTGGCTTGTCGGCTCGTCGAAAATCGCCAGCTTTGGACGCTGAACCAATATCTTCGCTGTCTCCAATCGCTTCGCTTGGCCGCCCGAGAGGTGCATGAACAGCTTGTCACGGGACTCCCACAATTCCAAATCCTTCATCGTCTGTTCTATCAGATCTTGTCGTTTGACTGGATCAATATCGAACATTGAGGCGTGGAACTTCAGGATCGAAGAAGGTTTGTGACGCCAGAACCCCCGAGCCTCTTGAAACGCGATTCCCATAACCTCGCGGACTTTCGTGCCGTCCTTCACAACGTCAATGCCCATCACTTTCGCGGTGCCGGAGCTTGGCTTGAGAATCGTGCACAGGGTCATGAGGAGAGTGGTTTTCCCGGATCCGTTCGGGCCGAGAATTACCATTATCTCGCCCTCGTCCACTGTGAAGTTCAGCTCTCTAAGAGCATCAGTCTTTCCATATCTCTTCGAGAGACTGATAGTTTCCACTGCGTACAAGCTTAGGTCGTGGGCTTGGCTGTGGGTCATAAAAACGTTGGAACGGTTTTGTTGAAACTAAGCGCACTCTGTGTTAGTTTGGAACTCCAAGAACAAGTATTTCCTTGTAGCCCCTTCTTCCAGACCCCACGCTATTGATGGGCCGATTAACCGTCACACGTATTCTTTCAAATCGTTCGTAGAGACGGCTGGTGAGCGGAGTATCAGAGTTCGAAAGGAGGACCTTGCAGCCGCGTTCGACCAGTCTCTCGAATTCTTCAGCCAACTCTCTCTGGTCTACTTCAGAGAATCCTCCTGGAGCGTAGTCAGTGAAAGAAGACGTCTTACTCTTTGGTTGATATGGGGGATCTAGGTAGACGAAATCGTTCTTGCCACAACTCGAGAGCGCTGACTTGTAGTCTGAAGACCTGAGTTGGGCATTTGTATCCTTCAGTGTTTTACTTATTGCTCTAACGTTCTGAGCATCTAGTATCTTGGGTTTCTTGTATCGCCCAAAGGGGACATTGAACTCTCCTCGAGAATTTACCCTATACAATCCGTTATAGCAGGTCTTGTTTAGGAAAATCAGTCGAGCTGCTGATTCGACGGGGGTTGATGGCAGCCAGTTTCTCTTTTCATAGAAGAACTTACTCGTGCTGTAGGCGCGATAGTAATCTAGTTCGAGATTCGACAGGCTCTGAATAAGCTCATCCGGTTTCTCTTTGATTATCACGTATGCGTTGATCAGCTCGCTGTTGATGTCTGAAAGGTGGGCGTTGAAGGAAGTGTTTCTCTCGCATGTTGCGTAGAACAGAGCCCCCCCTCCGAGAAACGGTTCGTAATAATTTGAGAACTGACGAGGCAAATGATGAAGTAGTTGAGGGAGAAGGCTACTCTTCCCTCCTGCCCACTTGACGAACGGCGAAGACCTGAGATCCATCGAGAGCAATGTCCCCACGCACTCCGATTAACGTCATGTAAGCAGCAATAGTGCACTTTGTATATATTCGCAGAATAACCGTCTTCGCTTGCTGAAGCATGAGCAAGATCATTGAAGCAGAAGGATTAACGAAAGTCTACAAAGGGAAAGTTAAGGCCGTAGACCACATCTCGTTCTCTGTAAATGAAGGCGAGGTTTTCGGGTTTCTAGGCCCGAACGGAGCTGGCAAGACGACCACGATCAAGATGCTGAATACGCTTGCTAGCATAACCGAGGGACGGGCAAGCGTCGCGGGCTATGACGTGATGCGGTCGCCAGGCGATGTCCGGGACAGTATTGGAGTTGTTCCTCAAGAGTTTACGGCTGACGACGAGTTGAGTGGGCTTGAGAATATGGTGCTGATGGCGAGACTGCATCACATCAGGATTGGCACTGCGAAGTCCAAGTCGAAGGATCTTATGCAGCTCGTCGACTTAAGCGACGCTGCAAACCGGAAGGTCCGGACCTACTCTGGTGGAATGCGTCGGCGCCTTCAGCTAGTCATGGGTTTACTCCATGAGCCGAAGGTTCTCTTTCTAGACGAGCCGACCCTAGGATTGGATGTTCAAACACGGAGCAAGATGTGGGACTATATCAAAGGACTCAACCGGAACAGAGGACTCACAGTCTTCATGACCACACACTATCTGGAAGAGGCGGATTCACTATGTGATCGCGTCGCGATCATCGACCGCGGCACGATAAAGGTGTCAGGATCTCCAGCTCAGCTGAAGGAGACTGTCGGCGGGGACATTGTCACCATAACACTCTCCGACGGCACTGAAGACCTCACTGGATTCTTTGAGACCATCGAAGGAGTCAAGGAAGTCACCCGGACAGGCAGCGTCTACCGCATCAAACTTCCGAAGACGGAGAAGTCCCTGCCCGCCATCGTCGAAGGCCTAGTCCGGAAACAATTGCAAATTAAGGAAATATCGTTTACAAAACCAACTCTCGACCAGGTCTTCCTTGAAGTCACAGGCAAGTCGATGCGCGACGAGGGCGCTCCTACGACCGACTCTGGCTGGGAGAATATCAAAATGCAGAGGGTGAGTGGAAATTGATCAGCGAGACGCTCGCCCTCACCGGAAGAGCACTCCGTAAGTGGATCAGAAATCCCGCCGCAGTACTCCCTGGCTTCTTCATCGCTCTCTTCTACGTAGCACTGCTCGGAAGCAGTTTCAACCCGACAAAGGTGGTTCCCCCAGGGACCCCGCCCCAGATTGCAAACGCTATTCTGGCGCAGACGTTCGGCGGCGCGCCGAACTACATCACCTATCTAACTCCGGGCGTGATCTGCATAATTCTCGTTTTCAACATGGCTTTCGGAGGAATCGACTTGGTACTCGACAGACAACTCGGATACCTGGGCACACTACTCACAGCACCGATACCGCGATCCGCAATCTACCTCTCCGGCGTAGCCCAGAACCTCGCCAAGGTGCTTTTGCTCGCAGTGCTCACGTTCCTAGTAGCATTAGCTATTCCGAACGGGCTTGAGCTTCCTGGCACATTCAACATTATCGACTTCCTCGGAGTATTCCTCGGATTCACGCTCCTCGGGCTCGGCCTATCATTCGTCTTCACCGCCCTAGCGCTGGCCGTGAGAAGCATCGACTCTCTCGTCGCAATCGTCAACTTCCTAACATTGCCCATGACCTTCACAAGCAACACCTTCTTCCCACTCGACGTCTTCCCCGACTGGCTCAAATCAGTCGCAGAAGTTAACCCGATTACAAAAGCAAACGAAGCAGCTCGTCTACTCGTGGTTAACGGGACCCTTTCGGCCGCTCAAACGACGACCTACGCCTATGACATACTGTACCTCGTGGCCTTCACGGCCGCTCTGGGAATTCTTGGCTATCTCGCGGCTCGACGGGCCTTGCGACCCGAGTGAACAAAAGAACACTAGGTCTATCTATCTATTGCAATAGTGGAATCGATCTAAGTAAGGGCGGGCAACATCTGAGGAGGACCTACGTAACGTCCGTCTCTCAGAGACGTAGTGTTTGATGATTGGTCAGGCACGGGGAGCCGATTGTCGCTTTAAGCTGGCGCGCGTACAAGTCCATAATCACTGAGACCACGGTCTGATACCTCTCGTCCTTGGAGAATGCAGAATTCTCGTGTCGACACACTGACTCAGGCCGTCCGTCGTGGTCCTTCAGCATTTTCTCTGCAGTGTTGAAGCTCAACTTCTCATCTCCGTCCCGGACAGGTTTTACGAGCTCGTTTATCCTCTTATGGCGGTGAAGTGTTGACCTTCTTTCCTCGTCGAGTATCTGCTTGACCCCCAGCTTTCCCGCATTCAAGAAATGGTTTGTGTGAGTCAATACTCCTTTCTGAGGTGGAATTGTCAGCGTCGAGGATGGTGCCGACTCTACGTCCACGAGTTTGCTAGAACTCAATGCCCTTTGCTGACCAACCATGAAGTTGGCCGAGCAAGATCTTTCGCCTCGTGTAATTCTTGTCAGCGCCTCCTGCAGACTCTTCGACCCTAGAATCTCCCAGCAGATCACATGAAACGGCTTTCGCAATCTTCCCCAATCGTCCTTGCTTGATACTAGCCCGTTGATCGCTAGTCCTATTCCTTCTGAGTTCAGTCCGATTTTTCCTCCGACGACACCTGCTTCTGTGAAGCATAGGACATTGGGACCTTTGGTGGGTTGAATCTTGAGAAAGAGCCCTTCAACTTGAGGAATCCAGTCCCAGTTCTGTGCCAGCAGAATGTGTCGGTTGACGGTTGTCTCTGGCAACGCCCCGAAGGCCGTACATCCCCCCGAGCGCCGGTGAGGCTTCAATCCGATTCTTGCAAACTGACTGTACATCAGTTCGTATCGGACGTTCAAGGCAGCTATCTCAAGCAGCCTCGTGTTGGCTCCCATAGCGACTCCTTCCATTGCCCGAGCATATGCGGGGCTGGCGAGTCTGATCACCCTGAGATATTTGCCGGCTCGAGCTAGCGCCTCGTCTCTCGAGAGTTGGGTTTCGTTCTTGAATCGGCGGAAATAGGTCTCCAAGTTATGTCGGATCTTGTCTTGGGCAGCCTTGCCGTGGCCGTATCCTATCTGATACGGTGACCCTTTCAGTCGTAGAACCGGTAGCCGTCCCTTCGTGTTGTAGGTTCCCCTATGCAAAGTTCTTCTCGAAAGTAATCCAGGCTGAGTCTCGTTTGAATCCCATTCTCTTGTTGATTGCAAGCATGCCATCGTTCGTCGAGGCATTGAATGTTCGGATATGGTCGAAGCCATTCTTCTTAGCGAAATCAAAGACTCGAAGCTTCAACGCCACGGCTATTCCTCTACCCCTGTATTCCCGAAGAACCCCAGTGAGACCTTGATAGAGACTGTGCGGTTCTTTTTTTATCCGCCAAACCACACTAGTTCCCACGTACTGATCATGATCCTTCGCGATCATGTACCCCTCGGGGACGAGATTGGGATTCTTCATTTCGAAAGCAACCCATTGATCATAAGGAGTGTCCGTTGGAGTATCAGCTATGGGCACGTCACGAAAAGCGACTTGGACAAGATCGTACAGTTTCTCGTAGCAATGAGGATCGTCCCGAAGCTCTTGCTGAAGCGTCGAAAACGTGATTCCCGCAGCGGACGCCTTCGCCGCGTAGGATTCAAACATGAAGCTGTCGAAATGTTGGGGATTGATGGTTGATTCCCATCCGCGCATTTTCTCACGGAAACCCCTCTTCAATGCGAATGATACAGGATCGAGCATGTTCTCCCTGATGCCCATCCAAACCGTAATGCCTCCGAGCCTCTTCAGATCCTCAACTAGCTTGTCGTAGACCGCGGCTCCAACACCATGACGTTGATAGTAGGGGTCGACCCAGCCGTCAAACCAGAACTTTTTTGGATGAAACATCCAAGG
>JAJPJY010000154.1 GCA_021323995.1 bacterium
GGTACTTTTGTGCTAGATGCGGAGGGTGCCTGGCAGAGTTACAGAGACTTCTTCCAGCAGAAACAAATCGACTATCGCAAAATCGGCGATGCTGGTTGGGCGATCCCGAGAATGAAGAAATGAGGGGACCGAAACCACATGTTTCAGTTATCGTGCCTTGTTATAACGAACAGGACAACGTCGAGAACTGTGTCAACCAGATAGACGCCGCCTTTCGTCCCACCCAAACATCATACGAGATTCTGCTTGTTAACGACGGAAGCACAGATGATACACTCAAGCGAGCCCGGTCAATGTATGAATCTCACGAATCTGTGAGGATCATAGATCTTGGAAGGAATTGCGGAAAGGCAGTCGCACTAAAAGAAGGGGTTCGCAGGGCTAGAGGAGACCTGGTCGCTTTCTTCGACGCCGATCTTCAGTACACTCCAGGGGACCTTGTAAGAATGGTGTCCCGGCTAAACAACGGAATTGACTTCGTCAATGGAAGCAGAGACTACAACGGCTATGGCGCCTCTAGGACAGCGTTTTCACGCCTCTACAACAGAGTCGTGCGCCTACTTTTTCGAATGAATCTTAGAGATTCGAACTGCGGCATCAAGGTGCTGAAGAGAGAGGCAGCTGGGGCAGGTTCGATATTCGATTATGGTCTTCCTTTAGTTGTACCTCTCTTGAAGCTAAGAGGGTTTGAATCGACCGAGTTCCCCGTAACGTTGCACGAGAGAAAGAACGGGGTTTCGAAGTTCTTCCAAGACGGCCACTTTCTCGGCGGGTCCAAGAACGTTCGAGACATTACCTATCACTCAATAATGCTTCTGAACTTAATCGCTCACGCACCCTTGGAGTCACTGCGTGAGAATAACGGTTCATGGAAAAACGCAAACTCATAGCAGATTTTCCTTCGGTTGGAAGCAAGAAACTGGAATGAAGCAGATAGTAGTCCTTAGCAGGCGGGACATAACACATCCCCTTTCAGGTGGGGCCGGCAGATATATCCACGAAATATTTCGCCGCCTCACGTCTCGATATTCGATCACTATACTCGCCGAGGGCGGGCCAAGCAGCAAATCTGTAGAGGAGATTGACGGCATAACCTACCGGCGTTTTCCGGGGACCCTTCACCGAATGCTTCTCCCTGCCCGTTATATCACAAAGTTTGCTGGAAAAACCGATTTGCTAATCGACAATGCCGACGTTGGAATACCTTGGCTGACACCGTTCTATACGAAAGTGCCCCGAATTGTGGTAATATACCAAGTGGCTGGAAACATATTCCACCATGAATTAGCTTGGCCGCTATCGGAGCTCGCGTTTAGGTTGGAGCCGAGGATCTACCAGATATACAAGAATAGTGAGGTAGTGACATGCTCTCCTAGTACAAAGAACGATCTCGTGCGATTGGGGGTTTTAGGGGAAAAAGTGTCGGTGATCATACCCGGAATCGATGACTCGTTCCGAAAATTCGATCCAGATGGACTCAAGTTCGAAGACCCAACAATAGTATGCATCAGTAGATTCCGCAGATACAAAGGACTTGGTTATGCGATCAATTCAATGAAGTACGTTCTTGAAAAAATTCCGAGAGCCAGATTAATCATCGTGGGAAACGGCGACGAAACAGAACTCAAAGAGGAGGTTTCGCGAACAAACTACGCTGAGTCCATTCAGATTCTGAAGCGCCCGCCGAATAGATGGAATGAGGAAAAGAGATTCCTACTATCGAGGGCTCACCTTTTCTTGATCCCTTCCATTCGAGAGGGCTACGGAATCGTGGTGATAGAAGCAAACGCCTGCGGCACCCCCGCGATTGGATGGTCAGTCCCAGGTGTGCAAGACTCCATAATTAATGGAAAAACAGGCTTACTGGTTCCCTTCGACGATACTGTTGCACTGGCTCAGACGATGGTAAAGCTACTCACAGGAGACCCGCAAAGACTTGCCGAATTATCGAGAGCTGCCATCAGTTGGGCAAGAGAGCATTCATGGGACGTCGCCGCCCAGAGCTTTGAGACGACCATTAAATCCGTCATCTGAGCGGCCGAATCGAACATTGTTGTTCCCTGCTGCTCCAAAACGATTGCATTGGAGTCGCAAATTGTAATTTGACCTCTACTAGCCGCGTGCGAACACTTTCAATTTACGTTGGGGGAAGGATTCGCGTCATCAAGCCACACCTCGTAACTGTCGGAATCATCCTGCTGGCCGGAATAACCGTCCTGACCTGGTTCCGGGGCTTCATAATCTATCACTGGGACACAGTATTTCCCTTCAACCCTCCTGCCATGATGCAAGCCTTCTTCTGGCCATGGTCAGATCTGATCTCCACCGGGACAACAATTCTAAGCAACCACACTCTGCCATATTTCGCTCTTGTATACTTCCTACATGATCTGCTTGGGTTATCGCTCCTAGACTCGCAAATTTCCGTTTACTACATCTTACTTGTCATGGGGGGAGCGGCGATGTACCTCTTCTTCATCGGCCAGTCGATTGATCAGACGAGACAGTCGAAAGAACTTAGATTTGGAGCCCTTGCCGCCGCCTTAGTCTATATGTTCAATCCGTATGCTATGATAGAAATTTGGATGGTGTTTTCTCTCGAGGCATTTCTCTATGCTACCCTGCCACTGTTCTTGCTCTTATTCCAAAGGGGACTTAGGCAAAGCACCAAAGGGAGAATTGACTGGAAGATGATAACCGGTCTTGCTGGCCTCAGCGTGTTTGGCGCACCGGTACTAGGTATTCCGGCATACTCGATACCAGCTTTGTTTGGGCTCGCCATCTTCTATGTGATTTGGCTCCTCTATCCAGAACACTTGCAAAAATGGAAGAGTTCAGCACAATTTGTCATCGTCGCTGTTATCGCCCTGTTTGCCGTTAATATCTGGTGGATCTATCCGACAATATTTCTCTATGGCACCCAACTGATGCGCGCAGGTGGCGCGTCATATGGGGCCACGGGATTTGGAGACCTTGTTCACAACAGTGCTCAGACAGACTACTTCAACGTGTTTCGTCTTGTCGGAATGCCTCCGTTCTATAATTCTGGAATGTACCCTCATTACAATTTTGCATGGATGTACCAGACCTTCGCCCCGATAACACTGATTTCGGTCATGATACCCGTAATTGCTTTCTTTGGACTGATTTTACGCGGGTCATCAATTAGACAGTATTCCAGACTTTTCGCCGCGTTGTGTATAGTTGGGGTAGTTCCCATCGCGGCCGGCCTGCAAGGCCCATTTGGAAACATCTTCTCGTGGTTAGCACTCAACGTTCCTGCTGTTGCGGTATTATTCAGAGACCCTTACCAGAAATTCGGGTTCTGGCTACCGTTGGGATATTCCTTTCTGATAGGAGCATCTTTCACTGCTCTTGCACGCCGCACCAATCGCAGGGCGGGTCCGCATAGTAGCCAAACTCCGCAGTCACGACCAACTTGGAGCTACCGCCGCGTCATTGTCTTGTCAATGATTCTGATTCTCATTACTTCTGGATTAGTTTGGCCAATGTTTACGGGTGAAGTCATACCGACTGAGACGCCGACTCTTCCCTCTCCCCGGATTCAGATTCCAGAATACTACTACCAAGCTGCAGCCTGGCTTCGATCGCAACAAGGGACCTTTAGGATTCTATCGCTCCCCGAGGACGAGGTTCTTCAGAGTAGTGCATGGGCCAACGGCTATGTGGGGGGAGACGTCCTGAGATATTTGACTGGAGCCTCGATCATCTCTACAACAGCTCAAGTCCCCGCATTAGACGCCTTTCAGGCGGGACTCTACGCCTACATCGCTAGTGGAGGCGGCAACATTTCAAACGTCCTGAAACTGTTAGACGTAAGGTTTGTCTTACTCAGAACAGATGCAGCATTCTATCCTGGTCCAGCCACTGAACCGGCAAACGTTACCCAACTCCGTATCTATTTGGAAAGCCAACCCGACCTTACGGCAAGCAAGCAATTCGGGTCTCTGTTTTTTTTTGAAATAAAGAATTACGGCCCGCGGTTGTTCGCCACCTCACAGATATTGACCGGATCCCAGGCCAATGCCCTAGGCTGGAACTTGGCTAGTTATGCTGGGGGATGGCAAGCGAACTCTCTGAATGAGTCAATGATTGGATCAGCACTCTCATTAACGTTCAGATCACCCGGAACCTACTCATATGGATACTTGACCACTTCTCAAACTCTGAACATTTCCACTGTTAGCTACCCATACCTGCAAGCGAACTTTTCCTCTAGCTCAAATGCAGCTTTACTGTTACGTGTGGACCTTGTAAATCAGACCAGTTTTTGGTTGACTGCGCTAAGTTCTGGAAACGCAACGTCCTACTTAGGAAATCATTACTCAAGCACTCGTCCGACAAATATGATCTACGACCTGTCAGAACTCGCAAATCGTGTAAAAAGTCTTGACTTATTCGTTACGAACTCACCGAGCCCAACTTCGCAATCCAATGCAACCGTCAACATTTACAGGCTGACCTTCGAGTCCTACATCGGCCAACCAGAGGATTACATCCGTGAAATAGCACAACAGAGCAAAAACCCGTTCTCGTTTGCCATCGTTGATAGCTATAACATTACGAATAAGGTAGCTACAAACTACGCGCCTCCATCGGTCAGCTTTAACCAGATGGACCCGATGGATTATGAGGTCCAAATCACCAATGCAAGCTCCCCATTCATGTTGATCCTCGGAGAAACTTTTGACCCACTTTGGCACTTAGTGGGAAGCTCTCCGTTCGATCCATCTATGGCGGTGCACGTTATGGTCGACGGTTTCGCAAATGGGTGGCTGATCAGTACGCCGGGCAAGTTTAGAATTTCAATAGTCTACGGCCCGGGAAGAACCGTACTTTGGGGGTATGGGGTCTCTCTCGTTTCGGGATTGATTCTCACGGCCGTTACAGCTCTTCCTGCAATTAGCCGCGCAAGACATAGGGGGAAGGCAGCGAATTCAACCCTA